>JBFYPW010000006.1:0-35998 GCA_041303115.1 Flavobacterium sp. | reverse complement strand
TTTAAGTTATTAAATATTTTATATATTTGTGATAGTATAAAAATCGCCAATATATTATGTAACTAATCAGTTATATAAAAAGTATATAAATTAATGAATCCCGATTTTTCGGGATTTTTTATTCAAATAAAATGGAAATTACAAAAGATTACAAACAATGGTTGGTAGATTTAAAATTAAATCATCCGTTAGTTATAGCTGGACCTTGTAGCGCTGAGACCGAAGAGCAAGTTTTAAAAATTGCACACGAACTAAAAAATTCGGATGTTTCTATTTTTCGTGCTGGAATTTGGAAACCAAGAACACGACCTGGAGGATTTGAAGGCGTAGGTGAAATTGGTCTAAAATGGCTACAGAAAGCCAAAGCAGAGACAGGTTTGTTGATGGCTATAGAAGTTGCCAATGCCAATCACGTAAAATTAGCTTTACAATATGATATTGATGTACTGTGGATTGGTGCACGAACCACTGTAAATCCGTTTGCGGTGCAAGAAATTGCAGAGGCAATAAAAAACACAGATAAAATTGTATTGATAAAAAACCCCGTGAATCCTGATTTGTCTTTATGGATTGGAGGATTGGAACGTTTATATCAAGCTGGGATTAAAAATTTAGGAGTCATTCATAGAGGATTTTCAACCTATGAAAAAACAAAATATAGAAACAATCCAGAATGGCAAATAGCAATTGATTTACAAAATAAATTCCCGAATTTGCCATTAATTTGTGATCCATCACACATTACGGGTAAACGAGATATGATTCAGGAAGTAGCACAACAAGCTTTAGATTTAAATTACGATGGCTTAATTATTGAAACCCATTTTGATCCAGATAACGCTTGGAGCGATGCTGCACAGCAAGTTACACCAGCAGCATTAAAACAAATTTTTGTCGATTTGAAAATGAGAAAAGAAACCGATGAAAATGCCGAATGGAATAAAGAAATGGCTTTACAACGCGCATACATTGACGAATTAGACACAAAATTGATTGAAATTTTAGGAAAACGTATGCGTCTTGCGGAAAAAATTGGTCAACTTAAAAAAGAGAAAAACGTTGCCATTTTGCAAAACAAACGTTGGAATGAAATTTTAGGAAGAATGATTTTAGATGGAGAAAATAAAGGATTAAACGAAGAATTTGTTTTGAAAATTTACAAAGCGATACATCAAGAAAGTATTTCACACCAAGAAAAAATAATGAATAAAATTTAAATATATTACCAATTTTAGATTTTGAATAATAAAGAGTAAATTTGTAATTCATCGTTTACAATTAAATATGACAGGAACCGTTTATAAATCTACCGGAAGTTGGTACTATGTAAAATCTGAAGAGAACCAATTTTACAATTGTCGTATCAAAGGTAAATTCCGTATGAAAGGTATTAAAAGTACCAATCCTATTGCCGTAGGCGATGTGGTAGACTTTGATTTAGACGAAACTGTTGATGAAGTAAACGGAATTATAACCAATATTCACGATAGAAAAAATTATATCGTACGTAAATCGGTAAATTTATCTAAGCAAACACATATTATTGCGTCTAATATTGATATTGGTTTTCTAATTGTAACCATCAATAACCCTATAACCACTACAAGTTTTATTGATAGATTTTTGGTTACTGCAAAGGCGTATGGCATTGAAGCGATTATAATTTTCAATAAAATAGATACATTTGACGAGGCTACTTTAAACGAACAATTGTATTTACAACACATTTACACCGAAATTGGGTATAGATGTTTGCGTGTTTCGGCAACTGATAATAAAGGCGTTGCAGAATTAATGGATATTATGAAAGGAAAAGTGTCTATGTTTTCAGGTCATTCTGGTGTAGGAAAATCAACGTTAGTTAACGCAATTGAACCTACATTAAAATTAAAAACTAAAGAAATTTCTAATTCGCACGCTCAAGGACAACATACCACAACTTTTGCCGAGATGTTTGATTTGTCAAACAATATCCGAATTATTGATACGCCAGGAATTAGAGGTTTTGGTATGGTTGATATGGAGAAACAAGAAATTTCAGACTACTTTCCAGAACTTTTTGCTTTAAAACAAGCGTGTAAATTCAACAATTGTTTACATAAAGAAGAACCGCATTGTGCTGTAAAAAAAGCACTTGATGAAGATAAAATTACTTGGAGTAGGTACCAAAGTTATTTGAAAATTTTAGAAGGCGACGAAGAACAATACCGAAATGATATTTACGGCGAAGACCGAATTGCCAGCGATGAAACGAGAAAATAATTAATAATTTACCATTGTTTTGAAAGTAGTAATTCAAAGAGTTTCCGAAGCATATGTTACTATTGATTCACATATAGTGGCTCAAATACATCAAGGGCTTTTGATTTTACTAGGAATTGAATCAGAAGACAATTTGGAAGAAATTAATTGGTTGGTTTCTAAAATTGCATATCTTCGTATTTTTGGAGATGTAAATAATGTAATGAACCTTTCTGTAAAAGATATAGATGGCGAAATTATTGTGGTGAGTCAATTCACGCTTCACGCGTTAACTAAAAAAGGAAACAGACCAAGTTATATTAAAGCAGCAAAACCAGAAATTGCTATTCCGATGTATGAAAAATTCGTACAACTTTTAGAATTGGAATTAGGGAAAAGTATTCAAACAGGACAATTTGGTGCAGACATGAAAGTAACATTAGTGAATGACGGACCCGTAACAATTATTATTGATTCAAAAAACAAAGAATAGTATGAAAAACATTTTAATAGAGTTTTTTGCTAAATTCATACTTCATAGTACGATTTTTGGCATATTATTGTATTTTCTAAACGATTTAACTATCGAAAAAACCGTACTAACAGCTGGTAGTTTCGGACTTATGTTGGCTTTGTTTAATATGTATCAAAATCACAAAAAAAAGAAGTAAATGGACATACAAAACGCACAACTTGACGTTGATAATTGGATAAAAAACCACGGTGTTCGTTATTTTAACGAATTAACCAATATGGCACAACTTACAGAAGAAGTAGGTGAAGTAGCCCGAATTATAGCAAGAAGATACGGTGAACAATCCGAAAAAGAATCCGATAAAAATAAAGATTTAGGCGAAGAATTAGCGGATGTAGTTTTTGTCGTTTTATGTTTAGCCAACCAAACCGGTATTAATTTGCAAGACGCTTTTGATAAAAAACTCGACTTAAAAACCAATCGAGACCACGACCGCCATCAAAATAATGAGAAATTAAAGTAATTGTGAATTTCAAAATTCAAAATTCAAAATTCAAAATTCAAAATTCAATTTTGAAAATAACGGGTTCCAAGTCGGAAACCAATCGTTTGTTATTGTTACAAGCTTTATACCCAAATTTACTTTTAGAAAACACATCTAATTCCGATGATTCGGAAGTTATGATAAAAGCTCTGAATACCCAATACCCAAAACCCAAAACCCAATACCTAAAAATAGACGTTCACCACGCCGGAACAGCAATGCGATTTTTAACTGCCTACTTTGCTGCACAAGACGGCTTTGAAGTCCAACTTACAGGTTCTTCAAGAATGAAAGAACGCCCTATTAAAATTTTGGTTGATGCACTAAATCAATTGGGAGCCGAAATCACATATGAAGAAAAAGAAGGCTTTCCGCCATTAAAAATCAAAGGGAAAAAACTTACTAAAAGCAAAATTTCACTTCCTGCAAATGTAAGTAGCCAATATATTTCTGCTTTGTTGTTAATTGCGCCAAAACTAGAATATGGATTGGAAGTAACTTTGGAAGGAGAAATTACATCGGTTCCTTATATTAATATGACTTTAGCGTTATTAAATGAAATGGGTATAGAAACATCATTTATTGAAAATAAAATTATTATTAAGCCCCAATTCTCAAATTACAATTCACAATTCATAATTGAATCCGATTGGTCTTCAGCGTCTTATTGGTATTCAATTATTGCACTTTCTGAAATTGGCACAGAAATTACCTTATCGAGATTTAAAGAAAATAGTTTGCAAGGCGATTTTGCTTTAGTAGAAATATATAAAAATTTTGGAGTAGAAACGGTTTTCAATTACAACAATTCAATAACAGTTTCAAAAGTCAATACTAAATTTCAAAAATCATTAAATTTTAATCTTCAATCGTCACCTGATATTGCACAAACTATTGCAGTAACTTGCTTTGGATTAGGAATCAGTTGTCATTTATCGGGTTTGCACACGTTGAAAATTAAAGAAACAGACCGACTTGAAGCTTTAAAAATAGAATTAACCAAATTGGGAGCAGCAATTTCTGTTACAAACGATTCATTAACTCTGGAACAATCAGAAAATATTCATCCTAACGTAACTATTTCTACCTATCAAGATCATAGAATGGCATTGGCTTTTGCCCCATTAGCTTTAAAAGTGCCAATTGTTATTGAAAATGCTGAGGTAGTTTCAAAATCGTATCCAACTTTTTGGGAAGATTGTAAGCAATTTGGATTTGTATTAGAAGAAAACGTATCTAATTAAACATCATCTTCTAAATACATTTTTCGGACACGTTTAAATAATTCGCTCGAATAAACAAAGTCGGTAACTGCGGCATTATCGGTTTTAAAAATTTCTTTGTTAGAACCTTCCCATTCTAATAAACCGTTTTTTAGAAACACAATTTTTTCTCCAATTTCCATTACAGAATTCATATCGTGCGTGTTAATCACGGTTGTGATATTATATTCTTTTGTAATTTCTTGAATTAAATTATCTATTACAATCGCTGTTTTCGGGTCTAAACCCGAGTTTGGTTCGTCACAAAATAAATATTTTGGATTATTTACAATTGCTCTTGCAATGGCTACGCGTTTTTGCATTCCTCCAGAAATTTCAGATGGTTTTTTATGGTTGGCATTGACCAAATTAACTCTATCAATAACAAAATTCACTCGTTCTTTAATTTCTGATGGAGATTTATTAGTAAACATTTTTAATGGAAATCCAACATTTTCTTCAACGGTCATACTGTCAAACAAAGCGCCTCCTTGAAATACCATACCAATCTCTGTACGAATATCACGTTTTTCATCTTTATTTAAATCTTTATAAATTCGATTGTCGAACGAAATGTGTCCGCTATCAATATCGTGAACGCCTAATAATGATTTTATAAAAACCGTTTTCCCAGAGCCACTCTGACCAATGACTAAACTAGTTTTTCCAGCTTCAAAACTAGTACTAATTCCTTTAAGAATCATTTGATCACCAAAACTTTTTTTAATGTTATGTACTTCAATCATTGGCTTAAAAGTAATTGAGTTAAAATATAGTTCATTAAAATAATTACCACAGAGGTCCAAACAAACGATACCGTACTTGCCTTACCCACTTCTAACGCGCCCCCTTTCATATAAAAGCCATGAAAAGAAGGTATTGTAGCTAATAAAAAGGCAAAAATTAAGGTTTTAATAAACGCATAAGCAATATGAAAAGGAATAAATTCTTTTTGAAGTCCTATAATAAAATCGGTACTTGAGGTAAAATCGCCATAAATACCAGCTAAATAACCCCCAAAAATTCCTAAAAACATAGCAATTCCAATTACGAAAGGATACAATAAAACCGCTATCATTTTTGGGAACACCAAATAATTTAACGCGTTTACACCCATAACTTCAAGAGCTTCTATTTGCTCAGTAACGCGCATAGATCCAATACTTGACGTTATAAACGAACCCATTTTTCCTGCCATAATTATAGAAATAAAAGTAGGGGCAAATTCCAATACTATTGATTGACGTGTAGCGAAACCGATTAAATATTTTGGGATCAGTGGATTGGTTAAGTTCAATGCCGTTTGAATGGCTACAACACCGCCTACGAAAAATGAAATAAAACAGACAATTCCCAATGAATCAATAATTAAATCGTCTATTTCTTTTAGGATAAGTTGTTTCATCACAGACCATTTTACGGGACGATTAAACACCTCTTTCAGCATGATGAAATAACGACCAATTTGCGATAAATATCTGATGAGCATCATTTATTAAGGTACGATTTATATGTTATTGTATTCAGTAAAAATACTATTTTAATTTTACTTTAAAAGTTTATAACAACTTTTCTTTCATTTTTTTCCATCTGTATTTTCTAATCCATTTGGCTTGTTCTGGAGTAACAAATAAAGGTTTTCCTGATGATTTTGCTTTCCAAAAACCCATTATATAGTCGATAAATAAAAAAGGTTTTTCTTTTCTGGAAGCTAACTTTAAAGAGGCAACTGCGGTTATTATAAATCCATAACCCAAACTGTAAAATGCTTCACCTTGCTTATATCTTGCGGCTTTAGTATAACTGGCTCCAGTTGGTTTTAGGTGTTTTACGTGTAAACTTTCATCGGTAACGACTTTCCAATTGTAAAATTTACATAACAATTCATCTACAGTATCCCAACCCATAGCTGGTTTTAGGCCTCCAATTTCCTTATACGTTTCTTTTCTATATGCTTTTAAAGCCCCTCTAATATGGTCTTTGTCGGTTAAGTTTTCTAAAACCCAATCCCCATTTTTTTCAATATAGCAGAAACCACCAACCATTCCAATTGTTGCATCAGATTGAAAATGTTTTATTATTGATTCGAAATAATTATTTGGAAAAATTAAATCCGCATCCACTTTTACAATAATTTCGTATTCGTCATCAATATGTTTTTCGCCTTCTTGAAACGCTTGAATTACTTTGCTTCCTGGAAGATGAATCGCATCCGACTTTTTATTTACCAAAGTAATTAATGGAAATTTTTCGGAAAATGAAGTTACAATTTCTGCAGTTTTATCTGATGAATTATCATTTACTACAATAATTTTCGATGGCAAAACGGTTTGCGCTACTAAAGATTTTAAGGTTAAAGCCATAAAATCTTCTTCGTTATATGCAGGAATGATAATGTAGTATTTCATTTTTTAACTTCCAATTTTTAAAACTTCCAAATTCCAACTTAAAAGGTTGTGAAACTTGGAATTTGAGATTTATATTTTGGAATTTCTCTCCGCGTAAACTAAATAATATCTCGGAGTAAACCATCTGAATAACGGACGAAAACCAATTTTTTTAACAGGATGTGTAAATTTCACACTATCAATTATTTTAAACCCTGTTTTTTCTAATAACCAGTCCAATTGCCAATCTTCAAATTCGTGATAATGTCTGTCCCATTTGTCTGTTTTACTTCGGTATGCCGATGAAAACCATAAACGTAAGGGAATAGAAATAAGAATTTTATCACATTTTACATTTTCTAAAATGGTGTAGGGATTTAATAAATGTTCGAAAATTTCAAATCCAGTAAATGCATCATAATTTTCTTCGCGTAAAGCAGTTTGATTGGTATCTAAATCTTCTCCTTTTGTATTGATAACGGTATACTTATTTTCTACCATAATTTTTGAAAATGGATTTGGAACACCTAAATCAAAAATAGTTTCAGACGTTGAAATATGTTTTTTTAAAAATTCTAAAGTAATATTGAATCGTTTACTAGGATATGTTTTTTCGTACATTAATATAAGCTTGATAGTAATTTATAAATGCAAAATTAACGATAAACACGAAACATTTATCAATAAAATTAAAAAATATTATAATTGATATACGATAGCATTAATATTCATTCCGGCTCCAACCGATGCAAATAAAATGATATCGCCTTTGTGAATTTCTTGATTTTCAATTTCACCTTTAAGCAAAGCATCATATAATGTAGGTACGGTTGCTACACTAGAATTACCTAATTTATGAATGGTCATTGGCATAATGCCTTCAGGCGGTGTTTGATTGTAAAGTTTGTAAAACCTTTGAATAATGGCTTCATCCATTTTTTCATTAGCTTGATGGATTAGTATTTTTTTAATTTGATCAATTTTAATACCACTCGAATCCAAACAGGCAGCCATAGCTTTTGGAACATTGCTTAAGGCAAATTCGTAAATTTTTCGACCATGCATTTTTATGTATCTCACATTTGGATCGTGTTCTTTATTAAATGAATTTCCAAAAAACAAATAATTTGCTTCTTCATATGTAAAAGATGCCGATTCATGGGCTAAAACACCTCCATTTTCATCACTTGCTTCTAAGACTGTAGCACCAGCACCGTCAGAATAAATCATAGAATCTCTATCGTGCGGATCAACTACTCGAGATAGTGTTTCAGCACCAATGATTAGACATTTTTTTGCCATACCAGCTTTAATAAATGCTGTTGCTTGAATCATGCCTTCAACCCAGCCAGGACATCCAAAAAGCACATCGTATGCTACGCATTTAGGGTTTTTAATGCCTAAATTATGTTTTGTTTTTGAAGCCAAACTTGGCAACATATCGCCTTGAATGGCGCCTTTTTTTACATCTCCAAAATTATGAGCAAATATAATATAGTCTAAAGTTTCAGGATCGATATTGGCATTTTCTATAGCTCTCTTTGCGGCTATTGTTGCCATGTCGGAAGTTTGAAAACCGGTATGCGCATATTTACGTTCTTCAATTCCAGTAATCCCATAAAATTTTTCAGTGATTACGTCATTTGATAATGGAAACGAAGTGCCGTCTTCATTTAAAAAAATATGAGAAGAAAAATCGTTATTAGTTACTGTTTCTGTAGGAATATAACTCCCAGAACCTGTTATTTTTATTGTCATTTTTTAAATTTATTATAGATTAAAAATGCATAAATCTATTTTTTAACTTTCTGATTTTACAAATTAAAACTAATTTTATACTAAAATACTAAATTGAAATCCAAAAGCAGTATAACAAATTGTAAATTAAGTAATTATTACGAATTTGTTAATATATTGTCATTTTATTATCAATTTCAGAATTTATTGTCTTTTTATTTTCAGTTTAAATAAGTAATTAAAAAATCCCAAACTCCTAATTGGAATTTGGGATTTAAACTATTGTGATTTGTTTTTTACATATACGCTTCTATAGGCGCACATGAACAAACTAAGTTTCTGTCTCCATACGCTTCATCAACTCTTCGAACACTTGGCCAAAATTTATTATCAGCTATATATTCTAATGGAAACGCTGCGGCTTCTCTTGTATAAGGAAACACCCATTCGTCTGAAGTAACCATAGCTAACGTATGTGGTGCATTTTTTAAAATATTTTGAGTGTCATCTTTTGAAGATGCATTAATTTCTTTACGAATAGCAATCATAGCATCACAAAAACGATCTAATTCTGCTAAATCTTCAGATTCTGTTGGTTCAATCATTAATGTTCCAGCAACTGGGAATGAAACGGTAGGGGCGTGGAAGCCGTAATCCATTAAACGTTTCGCAATATCAGTAACTTTTATACCATTATCTTCAAATGCACGACAATCTAAAATCATTTCATGAGCCGCTCTTCCCATTTCTCCAGAATATAAAATTGGATAATGTGCTTCTAAACGAGCTTTCATATAATTCGCATTCAATATAGCGTGTTTTGTTGCATTTGTTAGTCCTTCAGCACCTAACATACAAATGTACCCATAAGAAATTAAGCAAACTAAAGCAGACCCATACGGCGCGGCTGAAATTGCAGTAATAGCTTGGTCACCACCAACTTTAACAATTGGGTTAGAAGGTAAAAAAGGCACTAATTTATCGTTTACACAAATTGGCCCAACACCAGGTCCGCCACCACCATGTGGGATAGCAAACGTTTTGTGTAAGTTTAAGTGACAAACATCTGCGCCAATTGTAGCTGGATTGGTTAATCCAACTTGCGCATTCATATTCGCGCCATCCATATAAACCAAACCACCATTTTCATGAATTAGGTTTGTGATTTCAATAATTGAACTTTCAAAAACACCGTGAGTAGAAGGATAGGTTACCATTAAAGCAGCCAGGTTAGCTGAATGTAAAATAGCTTTTTCTCTTAAATCATCAACGTCAATATTTCCTTCAGGTGTAGTTTTTGTTACAATAATATCCATTCCAGCCATTGCTGCTGAAGCAGGATTTGTACCGTGTGCCGATGATGGAATTAAACAAACCGTTCTGTGTTTATCGCCGCGAGATAAATGATATGCACGAATGGTCATTAAACCTGCATATTCGCCTTGTGCTCCAGAATTAGGTTGTAAAGTAGTTCCTGTAAAACCAGTTACCACATTTAATTGCCGCTCCAGTTTTTTAAGCATGGTTAAATAGCCCTCAACTTGATCAAGTGGTGCGAATGGATGTATATTATTCCAATTTGCCATTGATAAAGGTAACATTTCTGCAGCTGCATTTAATTTCATGGTACAAGAACCAAGTGATATCATCGAGTGATTTAATGCTAAATCTTTACGTTCTAATTTTTTTATATAACGCATCAACTGACTTTCCGAATGATTGTTATTAAAAACATCATGTTGTAAGAAAGTTGATTTTCTTATTAAATTTTCTGATATAATAGTAGTCTCTACTAATTCAGTAATAGGTTCAAATGTTTTTTCTTTGGCTTCAGCGAAAATAGCTACAATCTGATTGATGTCAGAAATAGAAGTAGTTTCATTAAATGAAATAGAAATCGTATCGGAATCAATATAGAAGAAATTTACTTCATGTCTTTCTGCAATAGCTTTTACTTTTGCTGCGTCTGCTTTTACATTTATAGTATCAAAATAAGCCGAGTTGGTTTGGTAAACACCTAATTTGTTTAAAGCTTCAACAGCAGTGTTAGCTGAATTATGTACTTTGTTTGCAATATATCTCAACCCTTTAGGTCCGTGATAAACCGCATACATTCCAGCCATAACAGCCAATAATACTTGAGCGGTACAGATATTTGAAGTTGCTTTTTCACGCTTAATATGTTGCTCACGTGTTCCTAACGCCATACGTAAGGCACGATTTCCGTTTACATCAATAGAAACACCAATAATTCTTCCTGGCATCGAGCGTTTGTATTCGTCTTTTGTTGCGAAAAAAGCTGCATGAGGCCCACCGTAACCCATTGGAATTCCGAAACGTTGTGAAGTTCCTACCACTACTGAGGCACCCATTTCTCCTGGAGGCGTTAATTTTGCTAAAGATAAAATATCTGCAGCAACAGCTACTTTAATTTCATTTTCTGTTGCTTTTGCAATAAATGCAGAATAATCATGAACTTGTCCGAATTTTCCAGGATATTGAAGGATGGCTCCAAAAAAGTCAGATGAAAAATCAAATGTTTCATGATTTCCAACTACTAATTCTATATTAAGTGGCGTAGAACGCGTTTGTAAAACAGATAATGTTTGTGGTAAAATTTCTTCTGAAACAAAGAATTTTGAAACATTATTTTTCTTTTGATCACGGGTTCTAACATCGAACAATAAAGTCATTGCTTCAGCTGCAGCTGTTCCTTCATCTAATAAAGAAGCATTTGCAATTTCCATTCCAGTTAACTCAATAACGGTAGTTTGGTAATTTAAAATAGCTTCTAAACGACCTTGCGCAATTTCCGCTTGATAAGGCGTATACGCTGTATACCAGCCTGGATTTTCAAAAACGTTTCTCTGAATTACCGCAGGAACAATAGCTGGGTTGTAACCTAATCCAATATATGATTTGAAAACTTTATTCTTTTTTCCTAATTCTTGTATATGATTTAAATATTCATATTCAGTCATAGGTTTTTCCAGATTTAGTTCGTTTTTTAAACGAATATCTGTAGGAATAGTTTCGTAAATTAATTGATCTACTGAATCAACTCCAATAGTTTTTAACATGTGGTTTAGGTCGTTTTCACCAGTTCCAATGTGTCTTAAAGCAAAAGCATCTGTTTTCATTTATATATAAAAATAGGTTGTGTTTAAATTTGATACAAAAGTAATTATTAATCTGCTAAAATTAATTGCTTTTTAGTTGAATTTTTGCGATTTTTATCAACTAAAATAGCTTGTTATTAACACTTTGATTATTTTTGTTGAATGTTAGTTTTAAAACAAATTTTCGATTTATACATCAAAAGTAGTTTACATGTTGCTTTTGCCATTTTCTCCTTTGTAAAAGTAGTAGAACTTACGTTAAACATTTCTTCTAACGTGTTTTTAGAAGTAGCAATTTTTTCTGGAAGTGTTTTGGGTTATACGGTTTTAAAATATTACGAATTTTGGAAATCCACTAAGTTTTCAGTATACAAAAATAAATCTGTTTTAGGAATTACAACAGTTGCATTTTTGACTTTTGTATTTTGTTTTTTTCAATTGAAATTTAGTTTTCAAATCGCATTTTTTCAAATCTTTTTTTTGGTTGTATTCTATCCGTTTTTACGAAAATATTGGTTTTTAAAAATAGCTGTTGTGAGTTTTTGCGTAACGTATGTGGTGAGTTACATGCCAACGTTAGATACAAAAATGTTGTTTTTTTTCGATACAATTTTACAAATGAAATTATTTTTTCTGATTTGTGCGTTGTTAATTCCATTTGAGATTTATGACTCGCAATATGATGCAGTAACCTTGCAAACGATTCCTCAAAAATTTGGTGTAAAAAAAACAAAGTATTTAGGTTACTTGTTTTTAATTTGTTTTTGCATTCTCAGTTTGCTATTACAATATGAAATTTCAGATATTGTAATTGCAATAGTAATTGGACTATTTATTAGATTTTCTTCTACAAAAAACACAAAATATTATACTAGTTTTTGGGTGGAAAGTATTCCTATTTTGTGGTGGCTGATTTTAGTTCTGTTTTAAGATTAAATCTGGCACTTTTATTTCTCCGCTAAATTTTTCAAAACCGTATTCCTATGAATGATAAAATTGGTCAAATGTTTTTTCAATAATAATGTATCGAAGAGTTTGCCAAAAACACCAAAAGGCGTTTCGTATTCTAAAATATCTATAACTTCCACATAGTTTTCTTTTTGTTTGAAGAAATGTTGGTGTTTGAAGGTTTTAAAATTACCTTTAAGTTGTTCATCAACAAAATAAGAAGGAAATATCATTTCAGAGATGATACTTCTATGTGTTAAATACACGCCAAAATGTTTGCCCTTCCAAGTGACGGTTTCATTTTTATTGATTAACCCAGAAGTTATTCCAGCAATGGCAATTTCTTTGGTTTTACTGGCCGATTGTTGATGAATATCAATATTTCTATTTAAATCGAAAACTTTTTCAATTGGTGCGAAATAGTTTGTGGTGATTTTTATAGTTGTCATTTTTCCAATTTAAATCCTAACAGGTTTCAAAAACCAGTTAGGATTATTTAATTAAAAGCCCAGCTCTTTTCAGCAAAGCATTTGCATTTGGTTCCTGACCTCTAAAGTTTTTGTATAATATCATTGGATGCTCGGTACCACCTTTTGATAGCACGTTGTCTTTAAATTTGGTTGCGACTTCTTTATTGAAAATGCCTTTTTCTTGAAAATAAGCAAACGCATCGGCATCTAAAACTTCTGCCCATTTATAGCTGTAATATCCAGAAGAATAGCCGCCTTGAAAAATATGAGAAAATGAAACACTCATGCAATTTTCTGCAACATCTGGAAATAATGACGTGTCGCCCATAGCTTGTTTTTCAAACGCTTTTACATTTTCAATCGGTTGGTTTTTCCCATGATATTCCATGTCTAATAAGCCAAAACTCAATTGGCGTAGGGTGGCCATTCCTTCTAAGAAACTTGCCGATTCTTTAATTTTTTCCACATATGCTTGAGGAATAATTTCGCCCGTTTCATAATGTTTAGCAAATATAGCCAGCGCTTCAGGTTCGTAACACCAGTTTTCCATTACTTGAGACGGCAATTCTACAAAATCCCAGAACACTGAAGTTCCCGAAAGGCTAGGGTAGGTGGTATTGGCTAACATACCATGCAATCCGTGGCCAAATTCATGGAACAAAGTTGTTACTTCATTAAATGTCAATAACGAAGGTTTTGAATTAGTCGGTGGCGTAAAATTACACACATTAGAAACGTGAGGTCTTTCATTATTTCCGTCTTTTATATATTGTGGTTTAAAAGAAGTCATCCAAGCGCCATTTCTTTTACCTTTTCTTGGAAAGAAATCGGTGTAAAAAATCGCAACTAAATTCTTATTTTCATCTAAAACTTCGAAAGTTTGCACATCGGAATGGTATTTGTCAATGTCAAAAACTTCGTTAAAGGTGATTCCAAAAAGTTTTTCTGCAATTGTAAACGCTCCGTTTAAAACATTCTCTAATTTGAAATACGGTTTTAAAGCTTCATCATCTAAATTGAATAATTTTTGTTTCAATTTTTCTGAATAATAAGCGCTATCCCATTTTTCTAATTGTTCAATTCCGTCTAATTCTTTTGCAAATGCAGTTAATTGATCGAATTCTCTTTTAGCAGCTGGTTTGGCTTTTTCTAAAATATCATGTAAAAAAGAAAGTACTTTTGTTGGGTTTTGAGCCATTCGTTCTTCTAAAACAAAATGGGCATGCGTTTCGTATCCTAATAAATTAGCGCGTTCATGACGAAGTGCTACAATTTTTTTAGTAATTTCTTCGTTGTTGTATTCGTTATTTTGAAAGGCTTTTTTACCAAATGAAATTGCCATTTCTTTTCTTAGTTCTCTCTTTTCAATGTAAGTTACAAATGGCATATAGCTTGGAAAATCTAAGGTGAATATCCAACCCGTTTTGTTTTTAGATTTGGCTAAATCGGCAGCGGCTTCTTTGGCGCCATCTGGCAACCCTTGTAAATCGGCTTCATTAGTAAGGTGTAATTCAAAATTATTGGTTTCTGCTAATGTGTTTTCACCAAAAGTCAATTGTAATTGTGCTAATTCGGTATCAATTTCTCTTAATCGTACTTTTTTATCATTAGAAAGTAACGCTCCATTTCGTGTAAAACCTTTGTATTTTTTTTCTAATAATGTAGCTTGTTCTGTTGTTAAATTTATACCGTTTTTGTTTTCATAAACGGATTTTACTTTTTTAAATAAATCTTCGTTTAACGCTATGTCGTTTCCAAATTCTGTAAGCAAAGGTGTAACTTCTTGTGCGATTTTTTGCATTTCATCTGAAGTTTCTGCAGCATTTAAGTTAAAAAAAATAGACGATAATCTATCTAAATTTTCACCCGAAAAATCTAATGCTTCAATAGTATTTTCAAAAGTAGGTGTTTCAGAATTCGTAATTATAGCATCAATTTCGGCTTTTGCTTTGCTAATATTTTCAATAAATGCGGGTTTGTAATCTTCTAATTTTATTTGCGAAAAAGGTGCGGTGTTATGTTTGGTATTGAATTTTGAGGTTAAGATTTTCATTATAACTAATTGTTTTTATGTTTTTTACCAATAAGAGATAAAGCTTCATTAAGCAAAATGGCTAGCCAAAATCTTAATTTTTCTTAATCTCTTAATGGTTTAATTTTATTTTTTCAATTCGGATGCTGCTTTATTTACAGCTTCTTTCAAACTTTCTTTATAGAAAATAATTTTATCTAATACGCATTTATCTGAACTACCAATAATTTGTGCGGCTAATATCCCAGCGTTTTTTGAACCGTTTAAAGCTACTGTTGCCACAGGAACTCCGCCAGGCATTTGTAGTATAGATAAAACAGAATCCCATCCATCAATAGAATTGCTTGATTTTACGGGCACTCCGATTACAGGAAGCGGACTCATAGATGCCACCATACCCGGTAAATGTGCCGCACCACCTGCACCAGCAATAATAACTGAAATACCACGAGTGTGTGCATTTTTACTAAAATCGAATAACTTTTCTGGTGTTCTATGTGCCGAGACAATATCAACTACGATTTCAATATCAAATCCTTTTAAGATATCTATGGCTTCTTGCATCACTGGCATATCCGAAATGCTTCCCATTATAATGGCTACTTTACTCATTTTTGTTGTTTTTTGTTTGTTGTTTGTAGTTGAATTAAATTATAACAATTAAGCATATTATAAAATTATAAATAATGTTTATAAAATGACTACCGTGCAATAAAGTTTTTTCATCGCATTCTCCTTTAACTTCAAATTGATAATACATTTCAAATGGAAAACCAATATTAAATTTAGGTAATATGTTATTAAATCTTGAGTAAATCATTGAATATGATAATGATATAAATGATACTAAACAAAATAAAATCGAGGAATAAAAAACAAGTTTTAAAATTCTTTTTATCATTTTCTAATTTTCAAATTTTCAAATTGACACATTATCTTATTAGCTAATTACTCTAATTGAATTCTTCACTTCTTCGGCAATTTTTCTGGCTGCTGCCATATCTTCATTAACAATTGTAACATGTCCCATTTTTCTGAATGGTCGGGTTTCTTTTTTTCCATAAATATGAGGTGTCACGCCATCAATTGCCATTATTTTTTCAATGTTTTCGTAAATCACGGGTCCAGAAAAACCTTCTTCACCTACCAAATTTACCATAATTCCAGCAACTTTACTATCTGTATTTCCTAAAGGTAAATTTAAAACGGAACGTAAATGGTTTTCAAATTGCGAAGTATAACTCGCTTCAATAGTGTGATGTCCAGAATTATGTGGTCTTGGTGCTACTTCGTTTACTAAAATATCGTCATTTTCAGTTTGGAACATTTCTACAGCTAATAAACCAACATGATTGAAAGCTTTTGAAACTTGTAGTGCTATTTCAATTGCTAATTGTGCTACTTTTTCATCAATTCGGGCTGGACAAATTACATATTCCACCTGATTGGCTTCTGGATGAAATTCCATTTCTACAACAGGATAGGTTTTTACCTCGCCATTTGCATTTCGTGCCACAATTACGGCTAACTCATTTTTAAACGGCACCATTTCTTCTGCAATACATTCTACTTCAGGTAAATGTAATAAATCCATTGTAGAACGACAAATTTTCACACCATTTCCATCATATCCAAATTGGGCACATTTCCAAACAAAAGGAAATTCTAACTCGTCTCTTTCTAGCGATTTTTTCAAATCATTTAAATCAACAAATCTTTGATGTTTAGAGGTTGAAATGTTGTTTTCAACATAAAAATCTTTCTGTTTTCCTTTATTTTGGATTAATCGCAACGTTTTAGGTGATGGAAAAACAAGATGACCTTCCTCTTCTAATTTTGTTAAAGCGTCTAAATTTACATTTTCAATTTCAATAGTTATAGCATCACACATTTTACCAAATTGGTACACGGTTTCATAATCTAACAAACTTCCAGTGAAAAATTTATTCGCCCCAAATTGCGCTGGCGCTTCATTACTTGGGTCTAAAACAAGTGTAGTAATGTCGAATTTTCTGGTTTCGGTAAGTAGCATTTTGCCTAATTGGCCGCCACCTAAAATTCCTAATTTAAAATTTGAAGAAAAATAATTCATTAGTTGTTATTGTTGTGATTGTGCAAAGATACTAATTTGAATTTGTTTCGCAATTAGCTTCTATTTTAGTTTTTGTAAAATATCTTTAGCAGCAGCTTGATATGCTGCGGAATGTTTAAAATAATCTTGTGAAAGTATGGTTTTTAAGTCTTCATTAATCCAAGGGTATTTTTTCCCGAAATTGTATAAAGTTATCATAGAATAGGCTTTTGTAGCTACTTTTTTATCCTGAATTAGCCAGTCTAAACAGGTTTCAATAATTTTTGTTTCTTGGTTTTCGGAAAGTTGTATAGTTTTCGATTTGGATAAAAACATACATATTTTAGAAATAGGTCTAATAGCAGAATCATCTTTAAACTGTCCTATTTTTGCTAAAAAATCATCTAAAAAAGGAAGAATTAGTTCTAGTTTGATTTCGAAAATTAATTCTAATGACCAACACGCTTTTATATGAATTTTGTCTTTTTCGTGCAGCGCAATTTCTATTAGATATTGCAATTTTTCAGGATTTTGAAGTACATAATCACGAATAAATTCTCGATTTAATCGATGTGCTGTACTTTCTTCTATACGTTTATAAAAAGCTAAATTCATCTTGTAAAAATAATCATTTTTTAAAAAAACACTTAATAATGATTTTTTTATGTTTAATAGTTTGTAAATTTGTGGTTTATTTTAACTTTAACAACACAATGATTAATATTGTTTTATTCGGGAAACCAGGAGCTGGAAAAGGAACGCAAGCAGAATTTTTAAAAGAAAAATATTCGTTAACGCATTTATCTACAGGAGATATTTTTAGATTTAATATTAAAAACGAAACAGAATTAGGCCTTTTAGCCAAAACCTATATGGATAAAGGTGATTTGGTTCCAGATTCAGTAACCATTCAGATGTTACAAAGTGAAGTAGAGAAAAACAGTCAATCAAAAGGGTTTTTGTTTGATGGTTTTCCAAGAACAATTGCGCAAGCAGAAGCTTTAGATGCTTTTTTAACGTCTAAAAACGAAGAAATTACTGCAACAATAGCTTTAGAAGCTGACGATGAAATTTTAGTAAAACGTTTGTTAGAAAGAGGTAAAACTTCAGGTAGACCAGACGATCAAGATGAAGAAAAAATCAGAAACAGATACCAAGAATATAACGAAAAAACAGCGCCTTTAATGTCGTATTACGATGCGCAAGGAAAGTTTTATGCTGTAAACGGAATTGGTTCGATTGAAGAAATCACGGAACGATTAAGTACTATAATCGATAAATTTTAAGTATATTGCATTTAATTCAACTATATAAAAATTGGAAATAGTCATAATATTCTTGTTGATACTGCTCAATGGAATTTTCTCCATGTCAGAGATCGCACTCATATCAGCAAGAAAAAACAGGTTAGAAACCGCTGCCAAAAAAGGCAACACGAGTGCAAAAACAGCTTTAGATTTAGCCAATTCGCCAAACAAATTTTTGTCAACGGTACAAATTGGTATTACCTTAATTGGTATCTTAACAGGTATTTATTCTGGCGATAAAATTACAACGGATGTTGAAACATTTTTTGCCACTTATTCTATAACTTTTCCTTATGCACATTCTTTAGCAGTTGGAGTTGTTGTTGTTATATTAACTTTTTTCTCCTTAGTTTTTGGTGAATTATTGCCTAAAAGAATTGGGTTGAATTATCCAGAGACCATTGCTAAGTCTGTAGCCGTTCCAATGAAAGTAATGTCTATTGTTACTGCTCCATTTATTTGGTTATTAACAACCTCTACTGATTTTATTTTAAAAATATTTAAGATTAAACCAACCGCAGATGGTAAGGTTACTGAAGAAGAAATCAAAGCCATTATCAAAGAAGGAACTGAAGTAGGAGAAGTGCAAGAAATTGAGCAAGATATTGTGGAACGCGTATTTCATATTGGTGACAGAAAAGTTAATTCTTTAATGACGCACAGAAAAAGCATTGTTTATCTGGCTTTAGATGAAAGTTATGAAGAACTAAAAGCGAAAATTTTAGATGAATTGCATTCTGTATACCCTGTTTGTAATGAAAATTTAGATGAAGTTATTGGGGTAGTTTTATTAAAAGATTTATTCGCAAATATTGAAAAAGGCGATTTCAATTTACAGAAAATTATGATCGACCCGGTATATTTTATTGAACATACATCAGCATATAAAGCGTTAGAAAACTTTAAGAAGTCTAAAATTCATTATGCATTGGTTACAGATGAATATGGTGTTTTTCAAGGAATTATTACCTTAAATGATATTTTAGAGGCATTAGTAGGTGATGCAGCCGATTTCTCTGATGAAGAATATCAATTACTCGCAAGAGAAGACGGGACTTGGTTAGTGGATGGGCAATATTCATTACACGATTTTATGACGTATTTCGATTTAGATGATATGCTTAATGATTATGAGGTCACTACTGTTAGTGGATTGATTATTACAGAATTAGGTAGTATTCCAAAACAAGGCGAAAAGCTAATATGGAATAAATTAGAATTTGAAGTGATGGATATGGATGGCGTTAAAATTGATAAGATTTTAATAAAAGCAATTACAGAGTAAGTAGTTGCATTCGCAGTTTTTAGTCTGCATCAAAATTATAAATTAATATTATAGAATAGTTTCAATTGGTTTTACAACTGAAAGCTAAAAAACAAGAAAATGACTGAAGGAAATTTCGTAGACTACGTAAAAATATATGTTGCATCTGGTAAAGGAGGGAAGGGTTCTTCTCACTTACACAGAGAAAAATTTATTGAAAAAGGTGGTCCAGATGGTGGAGACGGTGGTCGTGGAGGTCATGTGATTATTAGAGGAAGTAAAAATTTATGGACGTTGTTTCATTTAAAATTTTTACGACATGTAAAATCAGGTCATGGTGGAGACGGAGGGAGTAGTAGAAGTACCGGACATGACGGAGAAGATAAAATTATAGAAGTTCCATTAGGTACAGTTGTTAAGGACAAGGAAACGGGCGAAATTTTATTCGAAATTACTGAAGACGGCGAAACTAAAATTTTAGCTCGTGGCGGAAAAGGAGGATTAGGTAACTGGAATTTTAGAAGTTCTACAAATCAAACACCTCGTTATGCACAACCTGGAATTCCTGGAGAGGAAGTAGATGTTATTTTAGAATTAAAAGTTCTTGCCGATGTAGGCTTAGTAGGATTTCCAAATGCTGGAAAATCGACTTTATTATCTGTTTTAACATCTGCAAAACCAAAAATTGCGGATTATGCTTTTACTACTTTAAAACCCAATTTAGGAATTGTAGCCTACCGAGATTTTCAATCCTTTGTAATTGCAGATATTCCCGGAATTATTGAAGGAGCTGCCGAAGGAAAAGGGTTAGGACATTATTTTTTAAGACATATTGAAAGAAATTCTACTTTGTTGTTTTTAGTTCCAGCAGATGCAGCTGATATTAAGAAAGAATATGAAATTCTTTTAGACGAATTACGACGTTATAATCCGGAAATGTTAGATAAAGACCGATTGTTGGTGATTTCTAAATGCGATATGTTAGACGACGAATTACAAAAAGAAATGAAACAACAATTAGATAAAGAATTGAAAGGCCTTGATTACTTATTTATTTCATCAGTAGCACAACAAGGATTAACTGAATTAAAGGATAAATTGTGGAAAATGTTGAATGTTTAACATTTTATTCAATTTTTAAATAGATTAAGCCAATTCTCATAAAATTCTATATTTACAATATCGTAACCAAAAGTATTTGTGTTCACTTGTTTAAAATAGTAGTTTGAATTTCTTAAATCGTTTTTCTTATAATAATAGATAGCAATTGATAATAATAACATGTTATATCTACCTTTTTCAAAATAATTTTTTACAGTAAGAAATATTGTAATATCTATATCTTTAAATAAATTTTCAGGAATTTCTTCCTCGTATATCCATAATAGACGACTTGAAATCACTATAAAATCTGCGATATCATACGGTTTTTTTAAATTGTAATAGTATTCGTTGAATTTTTTTGGAGTTTTATTTAAAATTAAATCCCAAACTCCAAGCCTAGCTTTTAGAATTGCATGGATTTCAAAATTTAATGCTGCAGCGTATTTCAAGGCATGTTTGTATAATTTTAAAGCTTTTGTAATGTCATTTTCATCATATGCTTTTTGACATAATAATAGTTTTTTAAATAGTAATAAATCATGTAACGTGTTTTCTTCAATTTCTTCCAACCATTCGCCTAAAAAAGTTTTTAAATTTGATTCATTTACATAAGCTTGAAGTAAACACTTTTGTAAGACCAATGAACTTGAAATATGGTTTTTAACAAATTTAATTATTTTTTTATTACCTTTAATTGCTTGAAAATAAATAGATTGAAATCCTATTGTGATATGTTCGTATGTTTCTTTTTCATCAATATCAAATTTACATGATATTATTTCGTGTAAAGCTTCAAAATCATTTTTCTCAATTATTAGTGTAATAATATTTTGAAATTGGTACCCACCAATCCAAGTGTGAATGGGTAAATTTAAAGTAGTTTTTATTAATAATTGTCGGTATTTTTCTGGATTATGATAATATAATTGAATGTTTTGGTTAATTACATTTACATCATAACTTTGAATATGTATTTTAAAACTTTCCCAATTTTTGAAACCAACAGAAATGGCTAATTGATTCAAAATAAATCTAGAGGATGTATTACTGTTTGATACTAAATTAAAAAGTCTTCTAAAAGTAGAATAACTAATTTTTATATTATTTTTTTGTTCGATTAAATTACTAAGATTTTGACAATCAAAAGCATCTTTAACCACTATTTCATAGGTTTCTTGTAAATACTCTTTAATCCAGTTTTGTTCGTTCGGATATATAATTATAGGAGCAGGCATAGTTTGTTTTTATCAAAAATAATAAAACCTTTTTATTTGAACACATTTGAACACGTTTGAACTTATTTAAATTGTTCTTGCATGATTTTTAAATTTATATTTGATTTTAATAATTAAATAATTAAAATGTTATGAAAAAAATAAAAATTGTAATATTCGCTTTTATGTTTGTTTTTTTAACAGCATCTGATTGTGAAGAACTGGAAAAAGAGAATAGAATAGAAAACCCAACAATTGATCAAGTAAAATCAGATTTGTTAGATAAAAAATTAGGAACTTGGACTTTTGCTGGATTGGAAGAATTTGAAAATGTAGACGTTATTAATGATTCATTAATAAATGATAAAGAATTAGTGTTAAATTTAAGATTAAAACTGATTGATAAGTATTCTTTTATTAAATATTTAGGAGATGTGCAAATCAATTATTTGGCTAGTGAAGATGGTGTTTCATGGATTTTTAATAAAGTTGATGGTAAAATTATCAAAGATTCTGAAAACTCAGAAATTGCTTATACTGAGGAATCACAAGACTACGCTGAAGATGATAATAATGATTATGAAGAACAAGAAAAATCAAAAAGTAAAATATTTTATAAACGATGTGAATGGTGTCCAAATGAGTTTAAATATGAAGAAAAATTTGATAATCGTATTGGGACTTATTATGAAGGAGGTTCTGTTTTTTGTAAAAAAAAGGATAAATATGGTTCGGCTTCTCGGGGAGCTAAGTTAATTGTTTTTGGTGCAGAAATTCCGAAATATTGTTCAGAGGAATGTGCTTGTAAAGCTGAAAATTAATTTTTGCTAAATGAAATATTTTATTAGTTTTTTGTTTATTTGTTTTCAAAGCTATAGTCAAACAAACTTAGAAGTTTTAGTTTTAAAGGAATTAAATGCTTTTAGAAAATTACATAATAACGAGCTAAATGAAATTCGACCTGTAAATTATTCTGTAGAAATATCAAAAGCTGCTTCACATCATGTAAAATGGATGGCAATTGCAGATTCTTGTACTCATTATGAAACAATAGATGTTCCAAATTTTAAAGAATTATTTGCACCTGAAGATCGTGGGGAATTTTATAATATACTAGACGATATATATTTTTTAAATGAAATTTGTAATATTTCAATAGCTAAAGTGAGCAAATTTCCATATGAAAATTATAAGCTCAATGAAGTTTTAGCAAAAGACATAATTATGCAATTTGCAGCTTCTAAAAAAGGACATAGGGAAGGAATGTTAATAGCAATAAGTGCAGATCAAATTATTAATGTTGGTATTAGCACAATAATTAAAGGAACTAAAGCTTACACCACAATTTTTTTTGTTGTTAAATAATTTTTCAACTAGTTTATTAGATTTTTCCAAAACAATTAACAGATGAAGTTGTATTATAAAGTTAAAAATATCATTCTGAATACTTTTCTGGAAAAAAAGCAGGCATTAATTATTTTTTCCAAATTTATTGCAATAATTTTAATAATTGATTTAATACACATTATTGCTAAAGAAATTATTTCAAACTTTACAGATTATTTATTTCTTTATAATCCTTTATTAAATGGTTTTATTCATTCTGGATTTAATCATTTTTTTGATAATCTAATATTAATTTTTTTACTTCTTTTACCGAAAATTAATTATGAATTAGGATTAAAAAGAATCGTTTTGCTTACTGTAATAATTTCTACAATTTCTTTTCCATTTGTATTAACGGGAATTTCAGATCCAATTAGAGGGAGTTCGGGTTTGTATTTTTTACTTTTAACAAGATATTTAATAAGTAGAAAAAAACATAAAATAATTTATATTTGTATTCTATCGTTATTCGTTTTTAAAGAAATTTATAATTTGGGTAATCTGGATAATATATCTCATTTTATTCATTTAATTGGAGTTGCAGTTGGGTTGTTAAGTATGAAATTTAATTTTTTTAAGTTTTCTGAAAAATTATAGACGAAGAATTACAAAAAGAAATGAAACAACAATTAGATAAAGAACTTAAAGGTTTAGATTATCTATTTATTTCATCTGTTGCACAACAAGGATTAACAGAATTGAAAGATAAATTGTGGAAAATGTTGAATGTTTAACATTTTATTCAATTTTTTTTATATTTTTGAAACTTAATCATCAATTATTCAAATGAAAACAAAATTACTTTTATTACTTTTTGTTGTTTCCATAAGTTTTGGACAACACAGAACATGCGGAACTGATGCCTACATGGAAAAAATGTTGTCTAATCCTGAAATGAAACAACAGTATTTAGATCTGCAAAAACAATTTGAAAGCGAATTAGAGAGGCTAACAAATGAACAACAAAAGAAAAATGGCAACTCTACATTTAGCACAAATACAACAATAAGAATTCCTGTTGCAATTCATTATCCATCAGTAGCAAATTCAAGTACTGAATCTGTTAAAAGTTGTTTAAGATTATTAGCTCAAAAACAAGTAGCAATTTTAAACGCAGATTACAATGCCACAAATTCCGATCTATCACTTTGGACATCAGCTAGTGTATATTACCCAGGTGTAACCATTGGTGATATGGATGTTTCATGGGAAATAGCTACTCAAAATCATCCAATGACTTCTGGATTATCAAATGGAGATTTAGCTATTACTTTTGGTACTAACTTTTTATCTAATGCTGATAGTGATTTTGACTGGTCAGGATATTGCAATTTAGTTGTTAGGAATATTAGTGGTGGAATTTTAGGATACTCTCCTTTAGGAGGCTTACCTTCACAGGGTATGACCGTAGTAATTGATAACAATGCATTTGGAGCTACAATGACTGGATCTCCATCAAGTTGTACGGGATATGTTCCGGGTGCTCCATACAATTTAGGTAGAACTTTGACGCATGAACTTGGTCACTTTTTCAATTTATTACATACTTTTCAAAATTGTGGCTCTAATTGTAATACTCAAGGTGATAAAGTTTGTGATACACCTCCACTTGGTACCCCAACGTATGGTTGTCCTTCTGATGGTTTTGTAGCAGGTTGTGATGGATCTACTTCCGCATTAACAATGAATTACATGGATTATACTAACGACGCTTGTATGTATATGTTTACTACTGGTCAAGCAAACAGAATGCTTGCATGGTATAATACAATATCCTCTCAGTTGCAAAGCAATGTTTTAGCAAATAATGATTTTGTAACAAATAATTTTTCTATCTCACCAAATCCTAATAAAGGAATTTTCTCAATTCAATTGACTGAAGTTACAGATAATTATTCGGTTATAATTATTGATGCTTTAGGTAGAGAAATATTTAATGCAGAATACAATCAAACTTCTGATTTAGTTCAAAATATTGAATTAGATAATGCTTTGAGTGGTATGTATTTTGTTACGATTCAGAGTAAAGGTGCTCAAATAACTAAAAAAATAATTATAGAATAATTCTATAGTAAATAATATTTTAAAAAACAGTTGAAAGTTTACTTTTAACTGTTTTTTATTAAATACTAATAAGATCAACAAAAATATTTTTAAACTAAAATAGTAAGAAAATTGTAACATTTTTTCAATTTATCGACTACTATTAATATTAATTAACTTTACCTAAAATTAAAATGAAAAAAATTATTTTATCCTTAGTTGCTGGAATTATGCTAATGCCAATGAGCGTTAAAGCAGATGAAGGTATGTGGTTTTTAATGTTCATTGAACGTTTAAATCACCGTGATATGCAAAAAATGGGATTGCAATTAACCCCACAAGAAATTTACAGCATTAACAATCATAGTTTAAAAGATGCAATTGTGCAGTTTAACGGAGGTTGTACAGCAGAATTAATTTCAAAAGATGGTTTGGTATTAACCAATCACCACTGTGGTTATGATGCGATTGCAGAATTATCATCAGCAGAAAAAAATTATCTAAAAGAAGGATACTGGGCAGCAAACAGAAAAGAAGAATTAAAACCTTCAAGCTTATTTGTACGTTTCTTCGTTCGTATGGACGATTGTTCAAAAAGAATTTTATCAGTTGTAACACCAGGAATGAGTGAAGCTGAAAGAGAAAAAGCAATCAATCAAGAAATTGCTAAAATTGAAAAAGAAAATAATGAAGGCGGAAAATATACTGTTTCAGTTCGTCCGTTTTTTCAAGGAAATGAATATTACTATTTCGTATATCAAGATTATAAAGACGTTCGTTTAGTTGGTACGCCTCCAGAAAGCTTAGGAAAATTTGGTGGAGATACAGACAACTGGGAATGGCCACGTCATACTGCAGATTTTTCTATGTTTAGAATTTATGCAGACGCTAACGGAAATCCAGCAGAATATTCTGTAAATAATGTTCCGTTAAACCCTAAACATCACTTACCAGTTAATTTAAGCGGTGTTAAAGAAAACGATTTTGCTATGATTTTAGGATATCCAGGTCGTACAAACCGTTGGATGCCAGCTGGTGGAATTGAGCAAAACGTAAAATTTGCTTACCCTGCTTGGGTAGAAGGTTCTAAAACAGGAATGGACAACATGAAAAAATATATGGTTCAATCTGATGCTTTAAATTTAGTTTATGCTTCTAAATTTGCAGGAGTTGCAAATTACTGGAAAAATCGTCAAGGAATGATTGATGCCTTAACAAAATTTGGAACTGCAAAATCTAAAGCGGCTCAAGAAGCTAAATTTAATACTTGGGCGAATCAACCAGCGAATCAAGCTAAATACGGAAATGTTGTAGCTACAATCAACAAATATTATGATATGACGAATGAAAAATCGCGTCATGATAATTATTTACAACAGTTATTCAGAACGTCTGCCTTTGGAACAATTAGCAGATCTTTAGGAAGACAATTAGAAATGTATACTAAAGCAGATGCGGCTAAACGTGCTGAAATGGCTCCAGCTATTCAAGAAATGGCAAATGAAATGTTTAAGGAATTACATATTCCTGCAGAAAAAGATATATTAGCGGCTCAGTTGGCTTTATACGCTAAAAAAGCAGGTTATACTTTAGCGCCAACAGTAGAAAAATTAGCAAAAGAAAATAATGGTGATTTTACAAACTATGTGGCTTCAGCCTTTGATGCAAGTATTTTTACTTCAATTGAAAAAATTAAAGCTTACTTAGCAAATCCAAACGATGTAGCTTTAACAAGCGACCCTTTATATGTTTTATCAAATGATTTAACATCTCATATTGGTAAAAGAAGTGACGAGTTAATGAAAGCTCAAAACGATTTCGGAGCTTCTTTCCGTTTATTAGTTGAAGGTTTAAGAGAATCTAAAATTGGAACTACTTTATATCCAGATGCGAATTCTACGTTACGTTTAACCTACGGAAAAGTTCGTTCGTTACCTGCTGACAAAAGAAATGACGCTACAATAAATAACTACACTACTTTAGCAGGGCAAGTTAAAAAATACAAAAAAGGTGATTTAGAATTTGATTTACCTACAAAAGTATTAGAAATGAATGCTAAAAAAGAATTTGGTCGTTATGCAGATAAAGATGGTTCTTTACACGTTTGTTTTTTAACAGATAATGATATTACAGGTGGAAATTCTGGTTCTCCAGTATTAAATGGAAAAGGAGAATTAATAGGTTTGGCTTTTGATGGAAACATTGAAGCGATGGCTGGAGATGTTATTTTTGATCAAAAGTTACAAAGAACAATTAACGTAGACATTCGTTATGTACTTTGGGTAATTGAAAATTTCTCGGGTGCAAAACACATTGTAGACGAAATGACTTTAGTGAAATAATTTACTTAAAGTTACAAATAAAAAAGAGTCTCGAGAAATCGGGACTCTTTTTTGTTATATTTTTATAAATTATCAATTTCTTCCTGAACCATTTCCCAGTCCTCAAGAAGTTTATCCAATTCTGCTTTTTTCTTGTTATATGCTGTAAAAAATGAAGCGTTTTCCAAGTGCTTGTCGTAATTAGAAGCCAATTCTTTATCGTCGTTTTGAATGTCAATTTCTAATTGTTTAATCTGACTTTCAATTTTAGATAATCTATTTTGTAACGATTTGTTTTTCTTTTGGTCTTCGTAAGAAGTTTTAGAATTTTGATTTACAGAATCATCTTTTTTCTCAATATCCTTTTTTTCCACTTCACGCATGTTTTCTAGATTGCGTTGTTCTAAGAAATAATTGATATCGCCTAAATATTCTTTGATTTTTTGGTCTTTAAATTCATACACTAAATTAGACATATCCTGTAAAAAATCTCTATCGTGAGAAACGAGTAAGAGTGTGCCTTCATATTTTTGAAGTGCCGCTTTTAAAACATTTTTAGATTTAATATCTAAGTGATTTGTGGGCTCATCCATTACCAAAACGTTAATGGGTTGCAACAATAATTTACATAAAGCCAAACGATTTCTTTCGCCTCCAGAAAGTACTTTTACTTTTTTCTCAACATCATCACCACGGAATAAAAACGAGCCCAACATGTCTCTTACTTTTGCTCTATTGGTATCCGTTGCGGCATCCTCCATGGTTTGCAATAATGTAATTTCACCATCCAAATACTCTGCCTGATTTTGTGCAAAATAGCCTACTTGAACATTATGACCTAATTTTATGGAGCCTTCAAATTCAAATTCGTTCACGATAGCTTTTATAAAAGTCGATTTTCCTTGCCCATTCTGACCTACAAATGCAATTTTACTACCACGTTCCACTAATAGTGAAATGTCTTTTAAAATCGTATTGTCACCATAGGCTTTTGTTACGTGTTCGGCTTCGATAACTACTCTTCCAGGTACTTTTGAAACAGGAAACGAAATATTCATCACGGAATTGTCGTCTTCATCCACTTCAATTCGTTCTACCTTATCTAATTTTTTAATTAAAGATTGTGCCATAGATGCTTTAGAAGCTTTCGCACGAAACTTTTCAATTAATTTTTCGGTTTCTTCAATTTTCTTGGCTTGATTTTTTTGTGTCGCCAATTGTTTTTCACGAATTTCATGACGTAATTCTAAATATTGCGAATACGGTTTATTAAAATCGTAGGCTTTTCCTAATGAAATTTCAATTGTACGATTGGTAACATTGTCTAAAAACATTTTATCGTGCGATACAATAACTACTACTCCAGGGTAATTTCGTAAAAAACTTTCCAACCAAATAATACTTTCTATGTCCAAGTGATTGGTAGGCTCATCTAATAAGAGAATATCGTTCGCTTGAAGCAATAGTTTTGCCAATTCAATACGCATACGCCAACCACCTGAAAATGTTTCCGTTTGGTTGTTAAAAACCTCTCGCTTAAATCCTAAGCCTAATAATATTTTTTCTGTGTCACCCACATAATTATAACCTCCTAAAAGTTCAAATCTGTGTGTGTAATCTGATAAATCTTCTATTATTTGAGAATACGCTTCACTTTCGTAATCGGTTCTGGTTACTAATTGATGATTGATGTCTTCTAGCTTTTTTTCTACTTCTTTAATATCTGTAAACGCTTGATACGCTTCTTCTAAAACGGTTCTTCCAGCTTCAAAATCGATATCTTGTCGTAAAAATCCAATTCTTACTTCTTTTTCAGTAGCAATTTGCCCAGAATCGGGTTTAAAGTCGCCAGCCAAAATTTTCAACATGGTTGATTTTCCTGCACCATTTTTACCTACTAAACCCACTCTGTCGCCAGCGCCCATTCTAAAAGTAACTTCTTCAAATAAATACGTTCCACCAAAGGAAACGGAAAGATTATGTATATTCAGCATGTTTTTTTCTAATAAGGTGCAAAAGTACTATACTTATTTTACCTTTGCATCAAAATAGTAAAAATGTTTGGTAAAGGATCAAAAATATATGCGATGATAACGGGTTGTTGTCCGAAATGTCATGAAGAAAGCATGTATTTAGACACGAATCCTTTTAATGTGTTGAAGATTTATGCCATGCATGAAAGATGTTCGCATTGTAAACAAGTGTATCAAATAGAGCCTTCGTTTTTTTTTGGTGCCATGTTTGTAAGTTACGGACTTGGAGTACTAATTGGGATTAGTACCTTTTTGCTTTCGTTTTTTGTATTTCAAGCGAGTTTAAAAACAGCTTTTATCTCAATTGTTGTTGCTCTAATTTTGAGCAATACCCTAATCATGCGAATGTCAAGAAATATTTGGATCAATATTTTTATTCACTTTGATAAAAATTGGAAAGAAAACTTATCTAAATAGTTTTTTATAGCACCTTTCTATTGAAATTTCGTTATCTAATGGGATTCCATTTTCAATATATTGATATAACTTATCTGATAAATACGGAGCAAAAAGCACACCTCGAGTTCCTAATCCGTTCAAAATATATAATTGGTTGTGAAGATGATGTTTTCCTAAAAGTGGCCTTCTGTCTTTTACGGTTGGTCTTACTCCTGCTAAATGTTCTATAACTTCAAAATCGCAAGAAATCACTTCTTTTAAATGAGTAAGTAATTCTGTTTTTGCTTTTTCAGTTTTTTGATTTGTTTTGTCTTCCCAATCATACGTTGCGCCTATTTTGTATAAATGATTTCCTAAAGGCAAAACCCATATACTTGAATTTATTATCTCATTTAAATTTAGATTTTCGGATTTAATAATTAAAAGTTCTCCTTTTGTGCCATCCAAAGGTAAATTATTAAAATAGGGATTGTTATGTAAACCAAAACCTTCTGCGAAAACTAGTTGTTTGGCTCGTATGTTATTATATTGAATGTAATTGTTTTCAATATGTATTTTTGAATAGTCAAAGGTTTCCTCAATATACATTGTATTTGAAAGCAGGAAGTGCGTATAGGCTTCTTTCAATTTTTTAGTGTCTAAAAAACCGGTATGATGTACTTTTCCAAATTTAAAATTACTTGCTACAGCTTGGTTATTTAATGTTTCTAATTCACTACCTAAATAGTTGGAAAGGGTAGGTTTGTCTGACGCGGTAAACCAATTGTTTTGTTCTTCAATGTTATTTAATTTACGAAATAACGGAATTTCATATAAAAATGTTGTGTCTAATTTTGTTTCTAAATTTTTATAAAATGGAATTGTAATAGCCAATTGATTTTCAGCTTCCCATATTTTTGTGAATCGTTTTAAAACAATTGGATTGTATAAACCTCCAGCAATAGTTGTTGAGTTTTGTGAAGCATCATTTAGTACCATTATTTTTTTATGATGTAACAAACATGTTTCTGCAAAAGAAATTCCTGCTAAACCTGAACCAATAATTAGGTAATCTACTTCCATTTTGATTTATATATTGCTACAAATTTACTTAAAATTGAAACGCCATTTTAGTATTTATATAAAAAAAAACTCTTGCCGAAGCAAGAGTGTTTTTATAATTGGAGAAATTTTTAATTAGTAATTCCACATATCTAATTCGAAATTACGTATTTTTTCTTTTACTCTTTCTGATTCTAATAATTGCATTTGAGAGTTTTCTTTCATGTAATCTTTTATCTCTCTATCACCGTAAACATTTTCTTCTAAGTAAATTACGGCGTTAAAACGACGTGCATTTAACAAATGGTCAAATGTAAAGGGCATAGCAGAGTTTCTTTCATTAAAGGCCTTAGCGCTATGAAGAATATCTCTCGCTGATGGAAAATAAATCCAAAACAACTCAACTGGTTCATCGTTTTTGTTTTCATCTTTACCCATTGTGTTTACATCAGGTACCAAAGGACAAATACCTTGTAATCTGTATCTTAAGTCCCCTTGACGTTTGTCAAAATACCAAAAACCTTTAATTTTGTATCCTTTGACATCATAAGCTGAAATCTCAGTTACATTAATGAATTCAGAATCCGCTTCTAATTTTTCACCAGCATTAATTAGTTCTTTACCACCATCAGTTGTGTCAATTTTTTTTAATGATTTTTCTATTTCATCTAAAGTTTTTTTAGTTGTAAAATATCCAGAATCATAAACTTCAGTAATCTTACCATCTCTAATTCCTTGTTTTAATACATCATAAAGGGGTTTTCTATCTGGACTTAGATTAGCTTCAACTGGATAATACATTGGAAAATTTATTCTTTGATCCACATCAATAATTTCCCAAACTGTTTTTCCCATAAAGACATCTCTATCACCAATGTAACCATAAGGTAATGGTTTGTCGTTATCTGCATTTTTTTCTGCTTCAGTTTTCTTACCGATTTCAGCAGGCGTTTTTGCATTTAGTAAATTAGATTGTGCAAACGAAAGTGTGCTCAAACCAAATACCGTTACTAATAAAAAATTTCTCCAATTCATTTTTTTATTTTATTAAATTTTATTTTATTTCAAAAGAACATGGTGAAATTTGTTTGACAAGCTGTCCTTCAGCACCTCCAACAAACTTCGCTTTAATATCAAAAATACTAACAACATCTCCTTTCGAAGCTTTTGCAATTGCAGATTTTGCAGCAGCATCCATTTTACTTCCGCTAACAACTTTTGAAGGTTGTCCTGGGACTTTAATTGTAAATTGAGTAACTTGAGCTTTAACTGGAAAATCAAAATCAATTAAATCTGCTGTTATTGTACAAACTTCTAAATTAGATTTAGATCCTGATGCCGAAACTTCACCTCTAATTTTACCAGTAGGAGCAGGAATACCTTTAATTCTAAATTCTTTTTTGTCAGTAACAACCTTTCCGTCAGGTAATGTTGCAGAAACTGAAACCATTACGCTGTTACCTGCACCTGGTTTTAATACGTATTTGCCATCTGAACCAGACATTCCTGGAGCAGAAGCTTTTACTTTATTATTAGCAACACCAGCAAATGAAATTGTCATTGGATTAGCAACACCACGGTATACAACATTCATTTTGTCTGCAGAAATAGTTGCAGAGTTAGGACGCGGTACAACTACATAATTTCCTTTAAATGGTAATGGAATTGTTTTTCCATCTTCTAAAAATGAAAAAGATCCATTAATTGTTTGTTCTCCAACAGAACCTGCTGTTAAAGATATTACTGCTTGACCATTTTCTAGTCTACCTGGTCCTTGAAATGAAGTAGGTTTAGTATTTTCGTCATAACGTCCTAAAACAACTTTTCCTTTAACATTTTCACCTTGAAAATATGCATTTTTTTCTAAAACTACAATTGCTTGATAATTGCTATATGAAGCTGCTTGTACCGCCGCTTTTCCTAAAGCAGCACTGATTACATCAGATTCTCCTTTTTTTGCATCATTTTGCCAAGCACTTAATTTTGCTAAAGATGCTACAGCTGGGAATCCTTTAAAATGATAATTTAAGTATTTATCTTTTAAACCTTCTTTATTTGAAACATCAGCTAAATCAAATTTTTTAATTATCTCATTTAAAATTGCTGAATATTTTTTCTCGTTTCCAAGAGCTGATTTCATTTCAGTTTTATAAGTTTCTATAGCTGCAATTACTTCATTACCTCTTTTAGAATATCCATCTCCATTAAACAAACTATTATCTAAATTATCAGCTTTATCCATTGCTTCGTAATCTAATTTGCCTGTTTTTTCATTTACTTCTACACCATTTAACACTTCAGCTTTGATAGTTTCTACAAAAGCATAAAATTTCTTTGTTGCTGCTTCAACTTTATGAGCTGTAGCTGCTGCAACAGCAAATTCTCCTTTTGCTTCAGCTGCTTTTGCGTCTAATGCTGCCAACATTTGCTCGTTGGTTTGTTTAGATGTATTGTTAGCAGACTCGAATTTTTCATTCATTAATCCAAAAGCTGATAATACTTCTTTTGACATATTCATTGCCAACATTGCGATGAAAACCAAATACATTAGGTTAATCATCTTCTGTCTAGGGGTTAATTTTCCTCCTGCCATTTTGTAATAATTAGTTTAGTTAATTAAATTAAATTTATTTTGATAAAACTAATTATCCTTTGTTTTGCATCGCAGTTAACATTCCACCATATACAGCATTTAATGAAGATATATTAGATGTCATAGATTGCATTTGCTCTTTTAATTTAGAAGCATTTTCTGCAATTTCTGCATTAGCTTCCGCATTTTTCTGAGCCCCATCAATTTGTGCTTTGTATAAGTTGTTTAACGCTTCTAATGAAGTTGCTGCACTAACCATTTGTTCTGCATATTTTGTTTGAGAAGCAATAGCATCAACTGTTGGAGCAATACCTTTAGCAGCACCTTCAAAGTTTTTAATGCTATTTCCTAAGCTTGTCATTAATTCCCCATCAATTTTAGCTTCTTTTAATAAGTTATCTAATTTTTGAGATAATAAACCTTGCGCTTCTTCAGGGTTTTCTTTTTTTCCTGATTTTGGTTTAGCTTCTCCTCCAGCTAATTCTGGGTACACTAATGACCAATCTAATTCATGTTCTACAGGTTCAAAAGCAGATAATGCAAAGATTAATGCTTCAGTTAATAATCCAACAGAAAGCATAACAGTTCCAGTTAACGGACCTAATTCAAAGTGAGTAATTTTGAAAAGTGCTCCAACGATTACTACTGCTGCTCCCATACCGTAAGCGAAATTCATTGCTTTTTTGCTTAAAATTGCCATAATTTAAAATTTTAGTTAGTTAAGTTATAATTATTAGTTAAGTTAAATTCTTGTTTATTTTATTTTATTTCCTGTTACTTGTGTTCCCATGTAATCTTGTACGGTTCTGAAGCCAATATAACTTCTTGCAGAATCTTTATATTCAAAATCACGTGTAGATACTTGTAAGAAAAATCCTACATCTTTCCATGAACCACCACGAATCACTTTTCTTTGGTTTGCTTTATCAGATACGTTTGGATTCATAGTTGAAACAAATTCATAGGCACCTGCATCGTAAGATGAATCTGTCCATTCAGCTACATTTCCTGCCATGTTGTATAAATTGAAATCATTTGGTTCAAATGATTTTGCTTCCACAGTATATAAGGCACCATCTGCAGCATAATCTCCTCTCATTGGTTTAAAATTCGCTAAGAAACAACCTCGATCGTTTTTAGCATAAGGTCCACCCCAAGGATAAGTTCCTGATTCAATTCCACCTCTTGCTGCATATTCCCACTCTGCTTCAGTAGGCAAACGGAACGCATTTACTTGATCTCTTCCTTTTTGTTTTTTTACATACGAGTTTTTATACAATGTTCTCCAAGCGCAAAATGCTTTTGCTTGATCCCAAGACACACCTACTACTGGGTAGTCTCCATAAGCTTGGTGCCAAAAATAGCTATTGTGCATTGGTTCATTATAAGAATACGCAAAATCTTTAATCCATACTGTTGTATCTGGATATATTTCTAAAGGCTTAGCATCTTCATAGAAGTTTTTACGTCCTTTTTTCTTTACTGCCTTGTTTAAATCAACTTGATTGTATTTGAATTTTAATTTACTGACATCCATCGTTTTTAACCCATTAAACGATTCTGATTCTGGTAAATACATAGAATCCATTACTTCTACATAAGCCGCATCTGGATATTTAGCAGTTTCTTTTATTAATTTTACTTTTTTATTTGTTTTTCTATTTGCATATAGATCGTCATCTGTTCCTACACTATAATAGTTTTCATACATATATTTGTCATATGCTGTCATTTTTGCTGGATCTGTATCAGCAAATGCAAAATCACCAATACTACCTGTGTTTTTTCCACCTGCAGCTGGTTTAGCACCATCTTCATCTGCTTTAATAGCTAAACGTGTTCTGATCGTAGAATCTTTAACCCATTCTACGAATTGGCGATATTCACTATTTGTAATTTCAGTTTCATCCATGTAAAATGAAACCACAGTAACAGTTTTAGTAGGCGCATCTTGTACATTGGCAATGTCATCATCAGACTTACCCATGATAAATGCACCACCAGGGA
>JBFYPW010000005.1:0-36058 GCA_041303115.1 Flavobacterium sp. | reverse complement strand
TTATTGATTTAAGTACGAATGTAAATCCGTTTTCCAATAAAGAAAAATCTGTAGAAAATTTACCAAAAAATTACAGAAGTTATTCAGAAGTGATTGATTTTAATAATCAATTTTTTCAATTTCTTTCTGAAGAATTTACCAATGAAGCCTATCAAAAATTATATAAAGAAACCGCTGGTCAGGAAACAAATGAAAAAAAAGGTGGTTTTGTATCGGTTACTTTTTTAGATGATACCATTGAAATAAATGAAGAAATTGCAGAAGACGAATCGATTACAGAAAAAGACAAACAATATTTATCGAAAACCTTAGAAATTATTCAGCAATCTCTTGAAAATGGATTTGACTATTCTGACATTGTTTTATTGACTCGAAAAACAAAAAACGGAGTGTTATTGGCTAATTTTTTAACTGAAAATAATATTCCAATTATTTCTTCGGAAACGTTGCTTATTCAAAATGCTTCCGAAGTAAAATTTATTATTAATTTTTTAGAATATTTAGATAGTTCAAATAATCAAGAATCAAAAATAAATTGGTTGTATTTTGTGGCAACTACAAAAGTTGATAAAGATAAAATTCATGACTTTATTGTGACTGCAAAAGACCTATCGGAAACCGATTTGCAAAAGTATTTAGCTTCATATAATTGTGAAATATCATTTGAAAATTGCAGAAAAAAATCACTTTATGAGGCTGTTGAAAATATCGTAAATGTGTTTTTAAAAGAAAAAACTACTATTTCTTATGTGCAATATTTTTTAGATTTGGTTTTAGAACGAAATGTAAAATATCAAACCAGTATTGCTGATTTTTTAGAGTATTGGAAAAAATCAGGATTCAAGCAAAGCATTCCATCGCCAGAAGGAGAAAAAGCCATCCGAATTATGACCATTCACAAATCGAAAGGATTAGAATTTCCTGTGGTAATTTATCCGTTTGCTGATGATAGTTTAAACCCAAGAAGCAATAATATCTGGATTCCAATGGAAGACGAAAGTTTAGATATGCCTCAAGCACTGGTGAAAAATAATAAAATATTAGAAAAATATAGCGACACAACTCAAGAAATTTATCAAACCAAATCGCAAGAAGAAATTTTAGATACTATAAACGTGTTATATGTAGCCTTAACGCGCGCCGAAGAGCAATTGCATATTATTAGCAGTTATAAAATAACCACAAAAGGCGAAATTTCTACTTCCAAAACGTTAGCCTCTTATTTTATAAATTTTTTGACTCAAAAAGCAAATTTTTCATTAGAACAAAAAGAATATGTTTTTGGAAGCTCAAAAAGAAATTCGCAACCGAAATTATTTACTAAAAATAAAGCAGAAATTCAGTCCGTTAAAAAAGCATTAGATTTTTCTTCGATACGAATTGCGAAAAAAGAAGCTTTAATGTGGGGCACTTTACAGCAAGATGCTATTGAGTTCGGAAATATTATTCATCAAATTTTATCGTATATTACTACGAAGAATGATTTGCAATCGGCATTGACTAAAAGCTTAGATGAAGGCCTGATTCAACAATCGCAAAAAAGCATTTTTGAAGATAAAATCAAACAAATTATTTATCATCCAGAATTAGAAGCTTTTTTTAATCCGAATTACACCGTTTTTACAGAACACAATATAATTTCGCCAAACGAAATCAATTTAAAACCGGACCGATTGGTAATTCATAATTCAGAAGCTTTTCTAATTGATTACAAAACAGGAGCGCAAGACGAGAAACATAAAAAACAAATTGAAAATTATGTACGCGTTATTGAAAAAATGAATTTAAAAGTAACTAAAAAAGTGTTGCTTTATATAGGAGAAGAATTAAAAATTATACATTTGTAGAAAATTTAGATAACCAACAATAAATATAAAAATGTACGGAAAAATTCAAGCACACTTACAAAATGAATTAAATACAATTCAAGAAAACGGACTTTATAAAAAAGAACGTATTATCACTTCGCCGCAAGGTGCAGAAATAGTTGTAAATGGAGAAACGGTTTTAAATTTTTGTGCGAATAATTATTTAGGACTTTCATCACATCCAGAAGTGGTTCAAGCTGCAAAAGATGCTTTAGATTCTCACGGTTTTGGAATGTCGTCTGTACGATTTATTTGTGGTACGCAAGATATTCATAAACAATTAGAAGCAGAAATTGCCGATTTTTACGGAACAGAAGATACCATTTTATATGCCGCGGCTTTCGATGCAAATGGCGGAGTTTTCGAACCTTTATTAGGAGAAGAAGATTGTATTATTTCCGATAGTTTAAATCACGCTTCAATTATTGATGGTGTGCGTTTATGTAAAGCGGCACGTTATCGTTATGAAAATTCTAATATGCAAGATTTAGAAGCCCAATTGATAAAAGCTACAGAAGCGGGACATCGTTTTAAATTAATTGTAACGGATGGTGTTTTCTCAATGGACGGTTTAGTAGCGCCTTTAGATAAAATTTGTGATTTAGCAGATAAATACGACGCATTAGTAATGGTAGATGAATGTCACGCTGCTGGTTTTATTGGTGCAACAGGAAAAGGTACGATGGAAGCCAAAAACGTAATGAGTCGTGTAGATATTATTACAGGAACTTTGGGAAAAGCTTTAGGTGGGGCTATGGGCGGCTATACTACTGCAAAAAAAGAAGTAATTGAAATTTTACGCCAACGTTCACGTCCTTATTTGTTTTCAAATTCATTAGCGCCATCAATTGTAGGGGCTTCATTAAAAGTATTTGAATTATTAAAAAAAGATACTTCACTAAGAGATCAATTAGAATGGAATACCAATTATTTTAAAAAAGGTATACGAAAAGCAGGTTTAGATTTTATTGATGGCGATTCAGCAATTGTACCAGTTATGCTATATGACGCAAAATTGTCACAAGAAATGGCTGACGAATTATTAAAACTTGGAATCTATGTAATAGGTTTCTTTTATCCTGTGGTTCCAAAAGATAAAGCCAGAATTAGAGTACAACTATCTGCTGCACATACAAAAGAACATTTAGATAAAGCCATTTCTGCTTTTGAAAGTGTTGCCAAAAAGTTAAACATAATTTAATAAATAGTATTTGTTTAACATATAATTATGAAAAAACAAACAAAAGTTTTGTGTATTACAAAAAACATATTACTTTTGCTCTTAAATATAATGAATTGTAATTAAATTAAATAAAAAGTATGAAACATTTGAACAAATTATTTTCTGCTGCTTTGTTGTTTGTTGGACTAACGTCACAAGCACAAGATAACGTTAATCCATGGGCGGTGTCTTTTGGTGTAAATGCAGTAGACACTAGAGTAAGTGCTAGTAGAGGTGGATTAGGATTATTTGAAAAAACCTATTCTCAAGGATTAGACATGAAAGACAATTGGAATATTGTTCCTTCAGTATCTTACCTAAGCGTATCTAAATACGTTGGAGATGGTTTTTCTTTCGAAATGACTGGATCTTTTAACAAAATTACTAAGTTTGTTGAATTCAAGCCTACTTCAGTTGGTGCGGATGCAAGAGGTATGGTTGTGAGTAACCCTGGAAATTTAGACTATTATGGTTTAGATGCGGCGGTTTCTTACAGTTTTAAAAGTTTAATAAAATCTAAATGGTTTGACCCTACTTTAAATTTAGGTGGAGGTTATGTTTTTATGGGTGATGCTTCGGCAGGAACAATTAACGCTGGTTGGGGATTAAACTTATGGTTTATGAAAAATGTTGCGTTTACAATAGCTTCTACTTATAAAACTAGTTTTGATGACAATAGAGTGGGTAATGTTGACATTCCTACACATTTCTTTCACCAAGCAGGTTTAAGATTCCAATTTGGAGCTAAAGATAAAGATGATGATGGTATTATTGATGCGGAAGATGCTTGTCCAGAAGTAAAAGGTTTTGCTGCATTTAAAGGATGTCCTGATACTGATTTAGATGGTATTCAAGATTCAGCTGATGCTTGTCCAGAAGAAGCAGGTACTCCAGAAATGAATGGATGTCCAGATCAAGATGGTGATACTGTAGCAGATAAAGATGACGCATGTATGGATGTTGCTGGTTTACCAGTATTAAAAGGTTGTCCAGATGCTGATGGTGATGGTGTAGCTGATCAAAATGACAAATGTCCTACTGTAAAAGGAGAAAAATCAAATGGTGGTTGTCCATGGCCTGATACTGATGGTGATAAAGTTTTAGATAAAGATGATAAATGTCCTACTGTAGCAGGAACTATTGCAAATAATGGATGTCCAGAAGTATCTGAAGACACAATGAAAAAATTAAATGATTATGCAAAAACAATCTTATTTGATTCTGCTAAATCATCTTTCCAAAAACAAACATTACCAGTATTACAAGCTATTGTTGCTATCTTAAAAGAGTATCCAACTGCTAAATTCGCTTTAGAAGGACATACTGATTCTGATGGTAAAGATGATGCTAACTTAGTATTATCTCAAAATAGAGCTGCAGCTGTAAAATCTTTCTTAGTTGAAAATGGTATCGCTGCTGACAGATTAACATCTGAAGGTTTTGGAGAAGCTAAACCAGTTGCAACAAATGCAACGAAAGCTGGAAAAGCTCAAAACAGAAGAGTAGAAGTTAAATTAGTAAAATAATTTTTCTCTCATAATATTTTAAAAAGGTCTCAATTTATTGAGACCTTTTTTTTATCTTTATTGCCATGGATGCATCATTTTTATCTAAACTGGCAAAAGAGTTATTAAGTAATAACTCTTCATTATTACACCACACCAATATTGTTTTACCAAACAAAAGAGCCAAGATATTTTTAATTGAAGAATTAAAAAAACAATCTTCTACAACTTTTTTAGCGCCTAAAATAATTAGTATTGAAATGCTGATTGAGGAAATTGCGCAATTAAGAACACTAGATAATATTGAGCTTTTGTTTGAGTTTTATATTGTTTATTTAGATAATACCGAAAAATTAATACAGCAAGATTTTGAAAAATTTTCAAGTTGGGCGGTAACGTTAATTCAAGATTTTAATGAAATTGATAGATATCTTATCAATCAGAATGAAATTTTCTCCTATTTATTAGACATTGAACGCATTAAACATTGGACTCCAAATGTAAATAATCAATCTAAATTAATTGAAAACCATTTAGATTTTTGGAAATTAATGCCTTTGTATTATCAAAAATTCACAGAACATTTAATTAGCAAGAAAGTAGGTTATCAAGGGTTGTTGTATAGAAAAGCATCTGAAAATTGTTTAGCTTTTGCAAAAAAAGCAGAAAACAAATCGTTTGTATTTGCTGGTTTTAATGCATTGAATGCCTCTGAAGAAACTATAATTAAATGTTTAATAGAGCATAATAAAGCAGCTGTATTTTGGGACATTGACGCTGTTTTTTTAAAAGATGAATTCCATGATGCTGGTTTGTTTTTACGAAGAATAAAAAACTCCTGGAAACATTTTGAAACCCATCCTTTTAATTGGATTACGGATGCTTTTTCAAGTGATAAAAACATTGAAGTTATCGGCACACCAAAATCTATTGGTCAGTCAAAAATTGCTGGAAAAATTATAGAAAAAATTGTATTTGAAAACAAATCATTAGAAAATACTGCAATTGTTTTAAGCGAAGAAAATATTTTAATACCTATTTTAAATGCTTTACCTGTTGAGGTTGAGAATTTAAATATTACAATGGGTTATCCAAGTAAGAACAATCCTGCGCAAATACTAATTTACAAATTATTTCAACTCCATTTAAATGCTCAAAATAGAAATAAAAAGCAAAGTGTATTTTACTATAAAGAAGTTTTAGAAATATTAAATAATCCACTAATTGTATCAAGTATTCAAGCGAATGAAGTTGTCAAAATTATAAAAAATTCTAATTTAACCTTTATTACCAATAATCGACTAAGTGAATTATTTTCTAAATACGATTTATTAAATAATGAATTAGTGAATTATTTGTTTTTCGATTGGAATGTATCTGTAAATGAAGTTTTAGATAAATTAAAAGCCATTCTAATTTACATTAAAACACATTTAAGTAATCAAAACGAACAAGATAAAGTTACTAAAGCATTTATTTTTTCAATTTATAATGTCATTTTAAAAATAACAAATTATTTTGAAACGTATAATAAAATTGAAAGCTTAGAAATTTTATTTTCAATTTATAAACAAGTTATCGATCAGGCTCAAGTTTCCTTTGAAGGCGAACCACTCAAAGGGTTACAAATTATGGGAATTTTAGAAAGTCGTGTTTTGGATTTCGAAAATGTAATCATTACTTCGCTAAATGAAGGTAAATTACCTGGCGGAAAATCGAACACTTCCTTTATTCCATACGATGTAAAATTAGAAAAAGGTCTGCCAACATATAAAGAACGGGATGCCATCTTTACCTATCATTTTTATCGTTTATTACAACGGGCTAAAAACATTTATTTACTTTATAATACCCATTCTGAAGGTATTGATGCAGGTGAGAAAAGTCGATTTATTACTCAATTAGAAATTGAACATTTGCCAAATCATAATTTTAAAAAGGTATTTTATAATGCGATTAAACCCGATACGATATATCAGCCAATTGAAGTAATAAAAACACAACCAATTTTAGATAGATTAGAAGAAATTGCAATTATAAAAGGGTTTTCGCCTTCTGCTTTAACGAATTATTTACGAAATCCGATTCAGTTTTATTATCAACGAATATTAGGCGTTAGCGAAAATGAAGAAGTTGAAGAAAATGTTGCTGCAAATACTTTAGGAACCATAATTCACGAAGTGTTAGAGAAAATGTATGCTACTTTTGAAGGTAAAAATATTCAAATTCAAGTCTCAGATATTGATGTGATGATTCAAAATATAGAAGCCATTACATTAGAAAAATTTAAAGAAGTTTATAAAGAAGGCGACATCAAAAAAGGCAAAAATTTAATAGCTTTTGAAGTGGCCAAACGTAATATTTATAATTTTTTAATTCAAGAAAAACAAAATATTGAAAGTGGTGACGAACTATTTATTTTGTCTTTAGAAAAACCACACGAAACCATATTTGAACATCATAATTTACCTTATCCAGTTAAAATTTCAGGAAAAGTAGATAGAATTGAATTGCGAAATAACACCATTCGTATAATCGATTATAAAACTGGAAAGGTAGAAGGCAATAAACTTAAAATAGATACTTTTGAAGGTTTAACACTTGATTTAGTTAATGATAAAATCATTCAATTATTGTGTTATGCATTAATGTTTCAAGAAAATCCTTTAAAAGGAAATTATAATGTGGAAGTCGGAATTTTTTCTTTTAAGAATATGAAAGCTGGATTTTTACCTTTTACATTTGGTAAAGGCAGAGGTGTAATTGGTGAAACAGTAATTACAACTGAATTTTTAGCAAATTTTAAAGAAGAATTGGTAATTTTAATTCAAGAAATTTTAAATCCTGAGATTTCTTTTAAAGAAGTGATAAAATAAATTTTGCCACAAAACACAAAGTTAAGTACGAAGATTGCAAAGGTTTTTATAAATTTCTTGTTGAAGTTTTGCTTTTAAGATTTCAAAAACCCAACCATAACTTTTTCCAATTCCGCTTGGTTTTCGAGGTGACTCATATGTCCGTCATTGAATGAAATTAGTTTTACATTTGTGCCTTCAATTTGTTCTAAATTCTCTTCGTAATTTAAAACAGGATCTTTTTTTCCTAAAATTAGTAAAATTGGATAGGTGGCAAAATGTAAAATTACTTCTCGGTCTTTTCTTAATTTCATACCTTCCTGAGCAGCAATAATTCCTTGTAATGATGTTTGAAGTGCTTCCTCTCGAACCCATTCAATTTGTTCAGAAAGTTTGGTTCTGTTTTCTTCTGAAAATAAATTAGCAATACTCATTCTAACAGCAGCCACATAATTTTGTTTCACTGCTTTTATCGCTCGTGTTCTATTAGCAATGCGTTCATCACTATCAGCTCGTGAAGTCGAATTTAATAACACCAAACCTTTCATCAATTCTGGATATAATTCGGCAATAGCCAATGCTACATAACCGCCCATAGAATGTCCAACAAACACTGCTTTTCTAATTTTTAATTCGGATATTACTTGATGGACAGCATCCGCCATGTCTTCCATACTGTGAATGTATCCTAAACAATCCGATTGTCCGTGACCTAATAAATCAACACAAATAACTCGGTTTTTTTTAGCTAAAACAGGTGCCAAATAGTTCCACATCGTACTATTTTCCAAAAAACCATGTAACAAAACTACCGCATTGCCTTTTCCTTGGTCGGTATAACTGATTTTAGTATTTTTGAAGAGGAGGGTTTTCATAAATACAAATGTAGAATTTAAACGCAAAGAGCGCAAAGTTTTTTTGCGAAGTACGCAATGTTTTTTGTGTTCAAAAAAAACGGCTCACTTTCGCAAACCGTCTATTTTCTATATTCTATTCTCTCTTTTCTAAACTAAGAATTCATTATCGATTCAATTTCATCTGCTTCGATAGGAATATTTTTCATTAAGTTGAAAGGTTCTCCTTTTGGTTGAATTACTATATCGTCTTCTAATCGAATTCCGAAACCTTCAGCAGGAATATAAATCCCTGGTTCTACAGTAAAAACCATATTTGCTTGCATTGGCTCGTGTAATAAACCATAATCGTGCGTATCTAATCCTAAATTATGGGAAGTGCCGTGCATAAAATATTTTTTATATGCTGGCCATTCTGGGTTTTCAGATTGAACATCTGCTTTTGTGATTAAGCCTAAACCTAATAATTCAGAAGTCATAATTTTCCCAACTTCTACGTGGTATTGTTTCCAATTTGTGCCTGGAACCAACATTTTTGTAGCTTCGTTTTTTACATTTAAAACGGCGTTGTAAACTGCTTTTTGTCGGTCAGTAAACTTCCCAGAAACAGGAATCATACGGGTCAAATCTGAAGAATAATTGGCATATTCTGCACCAACATCTAACAAAATTAAATCGCCAGCATTACAAACTTGGTTGTTTTCAATATAATGTAAGACATTTGCGTTATTTCCTGAAGCAATAATTGGAGTATAAGCAAAACCTTTTGAACGATTTCGTAAAAATTCGTGTGCCAATTCCGCTTCAATTTCATACTCGGTTACGCCGGGTTTTACGAAGTTTAATACTCTTCGCACTCCTTTTTCTGTGATATTACATGCATTTTGAATTAAATCTAACTCAATTTGGTCTTTTACAGAACGTAATCTTTGTAAAATTGGGTTTGATTTTTCTACTTTATGCGCAGGATATTCGTTTTTCCACCATTTAATAAAACGATCTTCACGTGTTTCTGTTTCTACAGCTGCTCTATAATGTTCATTGGTGTTTATATACATCGTATCGGCATACATCATCACTTCTTTTAACACTTTATGAAAATCTTGTAACCAATATACTGATTTGATTCCTGCTACTTCAAAAGCACGCTCTTTAGTAAGTTTTTCACCTTCCCAAATGGCAATATGCTCGTTGGTTTCTTTTAAAAAAAGTACTTCTTTCAAGTGCTCATATGGTGCGTCTGGAAATAGCATTAAAATACTTTCTTCTTGATCCACTCCAGATAAGTAAAAAATATCTCGATGTTGTGCAAATGGTAACGTACTATCTGCAGAAACGGGATAAATATCATTCGAATTAAAAATAGCAACTCCGTTTGGCTTCATTTGTGCCATAAAGTTTTTACGATTTTTAATAAAAAGTTCTCGATTTATTGGTAAATATTTCATTTTGTAAAAATGTTAGTAAAGTTTTCAAAATTAATAACTTTCAAACAAATAGTTGTCAAATAATTCTATTAATTTTGAAACAAATCAAATTATATAAAAATGAAAAAAGTTATATTTTTAATTTCTCTGCTTAGTACGATAGTTTCTTTGTCACAAGACAATAATTTTCAATCCGTTGCTTTTCAGAATATTGGACCTACAATAATGAGTGGTAGGGTAGTAGATTTAGCTGTAAATCCTCAAAATCCAACTGAATTTTATGCGGCATATGCTTCTGGAGGTTTGTGGTATACCAATAATAGCGGAACCAGTTTTGAACCTGTAATGGATGCTGCGCCAACTCAGAATATAGGATGTGTTGCGGTGGATTGGAATTCGGGATTAATTTTGGTAGGAACAGGTGAAGTAAATTCTTCTCGTTCTTCTTATGCGGGAATTGGAGTTTTAAAATCTACAGATAAAGGTAAAACGTGGACTAATATTGGTTTGCCAGATAGTCATCATATTTCTAAAATTTGGATTAATCCGAAAGATAACAATGAAATTGTCGTAGGTGTTTTAGGACATTTGTATTCAAAAAACGAAGAACGAGGCGTTTTTAAAACCACAAATGGAGGAAAAAACTGGACTAAAACATTATATATAAATGATGAAACAGGAATTGTAGATATTAGTTTTGCACCAAACAATCCAAAAATAATGTTTGCTTCGGCATGGGAACGCGAGCGTAAAGCATATAATTTTAAAGGAAATGGAATCCATTCAGGAATTTATAAAAGTGAAGACGCGGGAACAACTTGGACAAAAATCAATGCCAATTCTGGATTTCCATCAAACATTGGTATTGGAAGAATTGGTTTAACTTCTTTTAATGAAAATATTGCTTATGCCATTGTAGACAATCAAAATTTACGACCAAATGCTTCAAGTGAAAAACCTAAAGATGCCAATGCGGCTTTGTTTGAAGTGGAAGTAATAGGTGCAGAAATTTACAAAACCACCGATTCTGGAAAAACGTGGACTAAAACAAATGACAAATTTATTGATGATGCCTTTTATTCTTACGGATATTATTTTGCAGATATTACTGTTGATGAATCTAATGAAAATCGTCTATATATTTCTGCGGTTCCATTACTGTTTTCTAATGATGGAGGAAAATCTTTCGAATCAATTAGTAAAGATAATGTTCATGCTGATCATCACGTTTGTTGGGTGAATCCAAAAAATCCAAATCACCTAATAAACGGAAACGATGGTGGTGTGAATATTACATTCGATAACGGGAAACATTGGGTAAAATGTAACAACCAGGCTGTGGGGCAATTTTATTCTGTAAACGTAGATGAAAAAGAAAATTACGAAGTGTATGGTGGCTTGCAAGATAACGGCGTTTGGGCTGGTCCAAATAATTATCAGCACAATGTAGAATGGTTACAAGACGGAAAATATCCGTACGAATTTTTAAGCGGTGGAGACGGAATGCAAGTTCAAATTGATACGAGAACTAATAATTTGGTTTACACTGGATATCAATTTGGAAATTATACCAAAATAGATAGAATTTCAGGAGAAAGAAAATACATTACCCCACAAGCGGATAAAAAAGAAGAACCTTACAGATTTAACTGGCAAGCACCCATTTTGTTGTCCTCTCATAATCAAGATGTTGTTTATTTTGGTGGACAATATGTGTTTCGTTCGATGAATCAAGGTAAAAATTGGGAAAAAATTTCTACCGATTTAACCAATGGAAAAGTGGAAGGAAATGTGCCTTTTGGGACTATAACATCTGTAGCTGAAAGTAAATTTAAATTCGGAAAATTAGTTGCAGGGACAGATGATGGAAATGTTTATGTAACAAAAGATAGCGGCGAAAATTGGATAAAAATATCAACTAATTTGCCACAAAATTTATGGGTATCTCGTGTGCGATTTTCTTCTTTTAAATCCGATAGAATTTATATTACATTAAACGGTTATAGAAATGATAATTTCACTACTTATGCTTATGTTTCTGAAGATTTAGGTGCGAATTGGAAATTGTTAACAGAGAATTTCAATCAAAATGCAGCGAATGTGATTCTTGAAGATTCTGAAGATGAAAATATTTTATATTTAGGAACAGATAACGGTTTATTTATTTCTATTGATAAAGGAATGAATTGGCAAGATTTTTCAACCGACATTCCAAATGTTGCTGTACACGATTTGGTTATTCAAAAAAGAGAAAAAGATTTAATTGTAGCCACTCACGGTCGTTCTTTGTACAAAGTAAATCTTTCGAACATTCAAAAAATTAATGAGAAAACACAAACAAATGGCCTAGCATTATTTCCTGTAAAGAACATTTCTTATTCTAAAAATTGGGGAAATAAGCGTTTTGCTTGGGGAACCGAAAACACACCAAACGTATTAATTTGGTATTATGTAAAAGAACTTTCAAATACAGGATTAACCATAAAAAATAAAGATGGAATTGTGGTTTTTAATCGTCAAAATAAATCAGAAAAAGGGCTACTTAAGGTAGATTATGATTTAAGTATTGATGAAAAGATAAAATTGGCAATTGAAAAGAAAGATAGTAAAATAAAAATTAATCAATCAAGTAACAAAAAATACTATTTACCTGCGGGGAAATATACAATTGAATTAGAAAATAACGGAAAGAAGGAAACGCAATATTTAGATATTACAGAAAAAAATCAAATGAGATAGAATTTGTTTGTAAATTCTAGACTTAATATGTTGATATTCAACAAATGTTAAACTCATTTAAAATGATTATAAATTAACTTTCAAAGGTTGTAAGTCTTACTTATAACCTTTATTTTTGCTAACATTAAAATATTCAAATTAACATTAACTATAATTATGGCAAAATCAGCATTTTTAAAGTCATCTATTGCAAAAAAATATTGGATGGCACTTACGGGATTGTTCTTGTGCTTGTTTTTAGTTGGACATTTATTAGGTAATTTACAATTGTTAGCTGGCGACACTATTGAAGCGGCGTTACAATTTAACAAGTATGCCCTTTTTATGACTACTAATCCAGCAGTAAAATTACTTTCTTATTTAACGTACATTTCTATTATTTTCCATGCTATTGATGGAATTTATTTAGCTATTCAAAACAAGAAAGCTCGTCCAGTAGCTTATGCGATGAGTAATCCTTCAAAAAACAGTAGTTTTTCTTCAAGAAATATGGCGGTTTTAGGAACAATTGTTTTGGTATTTATTTCTACACATATGATTAACTTTTGGGCAAAAATGCATTTTGACGCTAAGATGCCTTTAGTTACCAAAACACAAGGAAATCTAGGGCAATCTCAATCGTTACTAATCGGAACTCCAGAATCTAAAATTCAAACGATTCCTTTGCCTCCAGGAGGCTCTTTAAAAACATTAGTAGAACAAAATAACAATCAACCTGGAAATACTACTAAATTAGTTATCGAAGGTTCAAATATTGTTAAAGACGCTAAAACAGGTGAAGTTTTATTTATTGGTTTCAAAGATTTACATAAATTAACCTATGCTTTCTTTAAAAGTAAAGGAAAATTATTCAATGTAATTCCAAATGAAGGGTTGTTTTTTGTTATATTTTATGTGTTATCTATGATGGCATTAGGTTTCCATTTATGGCACGGTTTTCAAAGTGCTTTCCAATCTCTTGGAGCAAATGGAAAATTTACACCAGCTATTAAATCATTCGGAAAAGCATTTTCAGTACTAGTTGCTGTTTTATTTGCTATTATTCCAATTTACATTCACTTTTTCACAAAATAAAAACATATGGCATTAGATTCTAAAATTCCTCAAGGTCATATTTCAGAAAAATGGACCAACCATAAGAATAATCTTAAATTGGTGGCTCCAAATAATAGACCAAAAATCGATGTAATCATAGTAGGAACAGGTTTAGCAGGTGCTTCGGCAGCTGCTTCATTTGGAGAGATGGGTTACAATGTAAAAGCATTTTGCTTTCAAGATTCACCACGTAGAGCACACTCAATTGCGGCGCAAGGTGGTATTAACGCTGCAAAAAACTATCAGAATGATGGTGATAGTACCTACAGATTATTTTATGATACTATTAAAGGAGGTGACTACCGTGCTCGTGAAGCAAACGTACACCGTTTAGCAGAAGTATCTTCAAATATTATCGACCAATGTGTAGCACAAGGTGTTCCTTTTGCTAGAGATTATGGTGGATTATTAGATAACCGTTCGTTTGGTGGAACACAAGTACAACGTACTTTTTATGCCGCTGGACAAACAGGTCAACAATTATTATTAGGAGCGTATTCTGCATTATCTAGACAAATTGGTTTAGGGAATGTAAAAATGTATAACCGTCACGAAATGCTTGATATTGTAAAAGTTGATGGCAAAGCTCGTGGAATAATTGCTCGTAATTTAATTACAGGTGAGTTAGAACGTCATTCAGCTCACGCAGTTATTATTGCATCTGGTGGTTATGGAAATGTATATTTCTTATCTACTAATGCAATGGGAAGTAACGTTACAGCTTCTTGGAAAGTACACAAAAAAGGTGCACATTTTGCAAATCCTTGTTTTGTACAAATTCACCCAACATGTATTCCGGTTCATGGAACCAATCAGGCTAAATTAACGTTAATGTCAGAATCATTGCGTAATTCAGGTCGTATCTGGGTTCCTGCTAAAAAAGAAGATGCTGAAGCAATTAGAGCAGGTAAATTAAAACCAACTCAAATTGCAGAATCAGATAGAGATTATTTCTTAGAGAGAAAATACCCTGCTTTTGGTAACTTAGTACCTCGAGATGTAGCGTCTCGTGCAGCGAAAGATGTTTGTGATGCTGGTCACGGAATCGAATCTAACGATACTAACGAAGGTGTTTATTTAGATTTTGCTTCTGAAATTATTACTAAAGGAAAGCAAGCTGCCTTTACACAAGGAGATCATAATCCATCTGATGATAAAATTCAAGAACTAGGAAAAAAATGGGTAGAATCTAAATATGGTAATCTTTTCACAATGTATGAAAAAATTACTGATGAAAATCCATATGAAACACCAATGAAAATATATCCAGCCGTGCATTATACGATGGGTGGTGTTTGGGTTGACTATAACTTAATGTCATCAATTCCAGGATGTTTCGTTGCCGGTGAAGCAAATTTCTCAGACCATGGGGCAAACAGATTAGGAGCATCTGCTTTAATGCAAGGTTTAGCAGATGGCTATTTCGTATTACCTTATACGGTTTCTAACTATTTAGCAGACGAAATTAGAACAGGTAAAATTGCAACGGATACTCCAGAATTTATGGAAGCTGAAAATGCAGTTCGTCAGTCTATTGAGCAATTAATTAATAATAACGGGACTAAATCCGTTGACTATTTCCACAAAAAATTAGGATTAATTATGTGGAATAAAGTTGGTATGGCAAGAAACGAAAAAGGATTAACGGAAGCAATAGAAGAAATTAGACAATTAAGAGAAGATTTCTATGCAGATGTAAGAGTTCCTGGAGCAGCAAACGAATTGAATCAAGAATTAGAAAAAGCACTTCGTGTAGCTGATTTTATTGAGTTAGGCCAATTAATGGCAAAAGATGCTTTAGTTCGTGAAGAGTCGTGTGGTGGACATTTCCGTGAAGAATATCAAGACGCTGAAGGAGAAACACTACGAAATGACGAAAAGTTTGCTTATGTTGCAGCTTGGGAATATAACGGAAGCGATGCAAGTAAATCCGTACTTCATAAAGAAGAATTGAAATATGAGTTTATCAAAATTGCAGCTAGAAACTATAAATAGAATAAGTAATTAGTAAATAGTGAATAGCAATTAGAATTTTACACTAATCACGTATTACTTGTCACTAATCACTTTAAAAATAAAATTATGAGTGCTAAAAAAAATATAAATATTAACCTTAAAATTTGGCGTCAAAAAAATGCTGGAACTAAAGGTAAAATGGAAACATATAAATTAGATAATGTTTCTACAGACAGTTCTTTTTTAGAAATGTTAGACCAATTAAATGAGCAATTAATTAATAACCAACAAGAGCCAGTAGCTTTTGACCACGATTGTCGTGAAGGAATTTGCGGAATGTGTTCATTATATATTAATGGTCGTGCACACGGGCCAGATACAGGAACTACAACGTGTCAGTTACACATGCGTAAATTTAAAGATGGCGAAACTATTTTTATTGAACCATGGAGAAGTAAAGCGTTCCCAGTTGTAAAAGACTTAATGGTAGATAGAAGTGCTTTTGACAGAATTCAACAAGCAGGTGGATTCGTATCTGTAAATACTTCAGGTCGTACTATTGACGCTAATGCAACCCCAATTAACAAACAAGATGCAGATAAAGCCTTTATGGCAGCTGCTTGTATTGGATGTGGTGCTTGTGTGGCGACTTGTAAAAACGGTTCTGCAATGTTGTTTGTAGGAGCAAAAGTATCTCAATATGCATTATTACCACAAGGAAAAGTAGAAGCTACAGAGAGAGTTTTAAATATGGTACGTCAAATGGACGAAGAAGGTTTCGGAAATTGTACCAATACAGGAGCATGTGAAGTAGAATGTCCGAAAGGAATTTCTTTAGAAAACATCGCTCGTATGAATAGAGAATATTTAAAAGCAAGTGTACTTTAATTAGAACACAACTTTTTTAAAATAAAAAACGCATTCAGTTATTGAATGCGTTTTTTTATATTATTTTAACTCCAATTCCTGATCCACATCCCAATTGGCTCTTACGTCAATTAAACCGGGAAAATAAATCATTTCTTCGGGTTGTAATTTGGTTTTAAAATTTCCTGAATCCCAAATTCTATTTTTATTATCATCGTAAAACAATCGCACTTGATAGTTACTTGGCTGAATGGCTTCGAAATACAATTCCGTTTCTTTAGTACAGTATTTTTCGCTAACAATATCTCCAGAAGTATTTAAAATTTGTACTATATAAGGTAATCTATTGATGTTTTTCAATCGCAATTTTAAATTTCCAAAGTCGCTTATCGCACCTTTATCGAATGCAAATTTCAAACTATCAGATTGGGTGTCGTATTCATCTTCTATAGCTCCAGGCAGAAGTTCTAATTCGTATTTTTCGTTTTCTTCTTGCTTGAAATCAAAAGAAATCAATTGCTCAAAATCGTTAATTTCTGTTGTGAAGGAGACTAAAGTACTATCTTTTTTTCTCAAAAATATTTTTTCAGCATTTATTTTTTTAATCGGTGTGGTAGTTTCTAAACTAAGTTTCTCGTTAAATTGGAATTTTTTATTAGCAAAAAGCGTCACTTTTAATGAATCGGCTTCTTTTAGCTTTTTTAATTTCACCACATAATTTTTCAAATAGTTTTCAGATTTCACAAGGATTTGTATAGAATCTTTAGCTTCTTTAGGCATAAAAACTTGTAATGTATCCGATTTTTTATTCGCTGATTTTGCAAATCGTAAAGGTGTTTCAATGTTATTTTTTTTATAAAATAGTTTCACATTGTTAGCATTGCCTTCGTAACCTAAAAACAATTTGTTGTTGCTTTCAACTGTTGGCGAATAGGTTTTGATTTCGTTTTTTTCAGCAAATAATTTTAAAGTATAACTACTATCTGAAGGAATTTTTATTTTATCCTTTTTAAAGGCAATTTTTTCCGTTTTAGCCTGATAATTGTAATTGTTGTTTTTGTCTTTTAAAGCCACTAAATAATAGTTACCTTCTTTTATGTTTTCAATAGTAAACTTCGTGTTTTTTTCTAAAGTATTTGTAATATAAACAGGTTTGTTTTTGTAGACCAATGAATCGTTATACGTTTCAGCGTCATACAACATTACAGTTACAAATTCATCTGTTTCTTTTTCAAATGCGTCTACAATTTCACCAGAAACTTTTAAGGAATCAACATACGCTCCTGTTGAAAACACATATTTAAATTGCGAATACGGAATGCCTTCGTTATAATCTGCAATACTTTGGCCAAAATTAAAACTGTATGTGGTATTTGGCTTTAAATCTTCATTTAAAGTAATTGAGATAAATTTACTTGCACTTCCTTGTGGTACAATTGTTGGGTTTTTTGCCATTGGTGGCGACACAATCAATTGTTTGTTAATATCTTTTACTTTTATGTATTCGCTAAAATCAATTTTAATAGTTTTCCCTGAAAAATTGGTTTCATAATTTTTAGGGCTACTTTTAACAATAACAGGAGCAATACTGTCTTTTGGACCGCCAGAAACCATACCTCTTTTAGCGCAACTGATGAATACAAGAGAAATTAGGGTAAAAAGTAATATGATTTTTTTCATTAATTATTTTGCTTTTTAATCCTGCAAAGTAACAATTATATTCACTTGCATCATAATATTTAAATAAATTTTATGATTGTGTATACGCCATAGTTACGATACTAATTTTAGTATTTTTTATTTTTAATATTTCTTTAGCACACGCTTCAATAGTGGCGCCAGTTGTAAAAATATCATCTACAATTAGAATGTGTTTCCCTTCAATTTTGTGAGCGTTTTCAATAGAAAATACATTTTTATTGGTTTCTAACCGATTTTCTTTTGATTTTTGAATTTGTGATTTTAAGTTTTTAGATTTAATTAATACATCATCAATAATCGGAATAGCTAAGTTTTTCTCTAATGCTTCACAAAAAGTAGTGACTTGATTGTATCCTCTTTCGTGAAGCCGTTTTTTATGTAAGGGCACAGAAATTATTACATCAACATCATTAAAAACAGGCAAATCTAATACGTTTTTTGAAAAAATATCTCCTAAAAAAGTGCCGATTTCTTGTTGGTTTTTATATTTTAAATTGTGCATTAATTGTTGTGCAATCCCTTTTTTTCTAAAATATAATAATGAGCCTCCAAATTCAAACGGGACTAAACCATAAAAAACTTTATGAATTTCAGTTTCTTTTAAAAGATGATGGTGGGTAAGTGGTAAATTATGTATACACTGCGTGCAAATTATTTTTTCATTTTTTAAAAGTAATTTCGAACAGCCATTACAAAATGCAGGAAACACCACGTTTAACAGATTTTTATGTATTTGGTCGAAAAATTTTATCATATTAAAACATTAGTTTTACTTTAGTAAAAATATTAAGAATGTCTTCAAAAAGAAACAACAACACCTATAAGGTCGCTATACTTTTATTGTCCATTTTTTTACTGCTTGTGTTATTTAAAAGTTATAAAGATAACAAATCTGCTAAAGAACTACAAGACACATTAAAACAAGAAACATTAATTACGCAAAGTCAATTATCAGAAATACTTACGAAGTACGATTCTGTTTCGAGTTTATATAATAATTTTGATGAAAGTTTTCAGGATTTGTCTATAAAAGTGTCTGATTTAAAGGATCCTAAAAGGAATATTAAATTTAAGAATTTATCTGAATTAAATAAGGAAATTGATCAAATAAAGGATTCAATTAAAATATTAAAAGAAAAATTAAAGCAAATAGAAAAACTTAGAACGTTAATTAAACCAGAAGTAAAAACTCCAAAAATTACTGAAAATACAATTTTAAAAGATGCTAAGTTTGAAGTAACTAATTTGCAAGTAAAAGGGGTTAAGTTTCTTACAGATAATAAAACACCAAATAAAGTAAAGCCAATTGAACAAATTAGAGTTTGCTTTACAGTTGATAGAAATAAATTAATTTCTTCTGGCGAAAAAGAATTTTTTGTACAAGTCGTAAATCCTAAAAACGATATCGTTTCTGTAGAAGAATTGACCTTTGAAAATAATAATATTACTTTAAAATATAGTAAATTAGTAAAGTTTGAATACCAGCAACAAATAACAGATGTTTGCAGTTATGTTGATTTAGAAAAGAACAAAACGGTAAAAGGAAGATATATTGTAAACTTATATTCAGGAACTACTAAAATTAGTTCAACCATTTTCAATTATAATTAAAAAATTACTTTTTTAATTCCTTTCCTATTTTTACTTTTGCAACATGGCAAAACAAGAAGACTTATTTAAGAATGTAGTTTCGCACGCAAAAGAATATGGATTTATTTTCCCTTCTAGCGAAATTTACGATGGTTTAAGTGCGGTATATGATTACGCACAAAACGGTGTAGAACTAAAAAAAAATATTAGAGAATATTGGTGGAAATCCATGGTTCAAATGCATGAAAATATTGTAGGTTTAGACGCAGCAATATTAATGCACCCAACTACTTGGAAAGCATCAGGACATGTTGATGCGTTTAACGACCCATTAATTGACAACAAAGATTCTAAAAAAAGATATCGAGCAGATGTTTTAATTGAGGATTATGCCGAAAAATTAAACATCAAAGCACAAAAAGAAATTGAAAAAGCAAAAGCGCGTTTTGGCGATGCTTTTAACGAACAAGAATTTATTACAACAAACCCAAGAGTTGTTGAATATTTATCTAAAAAGAACGAAATTTTAGCCAGAATGGCGAAAAGTTTAGATGCTGGAGATTTAGATGACGTAAAACTTTTAATTGAAGAATTAGAAATCGCTTGTCCAGATTCTGGATCTCGTAATTGGACAGAAGTACGCCAGTTCAACTTAATGTTTGGTACTAAATTAGGCGCTTCGGCTGATACGGCAATGGATTTATACTTACGACCAGAAACGGCACAAGGTATTTTCGTAAACTTTTTAAATGTTCAAAAAACAGGCCGAATGAAAATTCCTTTTGGAATTGCACAAACGGGTAAAGCGTTTAGAAATGAAATTGTGGCAAGACAATTTATTTTCCGAATGCGCGAATTTGAACAAATGGAAATGCAGTTTTTCGTAAAACCAGGTGAAGAAATGAAATGGTACGAATACTGGAAAAACACGCGATTAAATTGGCACAAATCATTAGGTTTGGGTGCTGAAAATTATCGTTTTCATGACCACGAAAAATTAGCACATTACGCAAATGCAGCTGCAGATATTGAATTTAATTTCCCATTCGGATTTAAAGAATTAGAAGGCATTCATTCTCGTACAGATTTTGATTTAAAAGCACATGAGCAATTTTCGGGTAAAAAATTACAATATTTTGATACCGAAGAAAATAAAAACTACGTGCCTTATGTTGTAGAAACATCCGTTGGTTTAGATAGAATGTTTTTAGCGGTATTTTCAAAAGCACTACAAGAAGAAACATTAGAAGATGGCTCTACCCGAACAGTGTTGCGTTTGCCTTCTGTATTAGCACCTACAAAAGCAGCTGTATTACCTTTGGTTAAAAAAGATGGGTTACCAGAAATTGCCAAGGAAATTATGGAAGAATTAAAATGGGATTTCAATGTGGCTTACGATGAAAAAGATGCTGTTGGTCGTCGTTACAGACGTCAAGATGCTTTGGGTACGCCATTTTGTGTTACTGTAGATCATCAAACGTTGGAAGACAAAACGGTTACAATTCGTTATAGAGATACGATGGTTCAAGAACGTGTAGCAATTGCCGATTTAAAAAACATTATTGATAAAGAAGTTTCGGTAAGAAATTGGTTAATGAAAATGTAATATATTCAGTATAAATAAAAAAACGCCAAATTCAATGAATTTGGCGTTTTTTTATTTTTTACTATTTTGTTGTTTTTCCAATCGTTCTAAAATGCGTTTGTGCATGTGTTTGTAGTTGTTAACTCCTGCAGCGTAATATCTGTTATTTTGATGATAGGTAGTACTATCAATTTTGTATTTTTTATAAATATAGTCTTTAGCTTCAATTTTGTTTGTTTGTAAAATATCTGGCGCATTTATTTTAGCAGCTTGTAAAACAGCCACATCAAATAAAATATTTTCCATAGTTGCTTCATCCAAAAGTATTTTCGGACGTTTTACAGGATTTTCGTTACAAGCAAAAAATCCAAAAACAAAAACGAATAAAACTATTTTTTTCATTGTTATTCTCTATCAAAAGTTAACCTTTGTCCTGCAATACAATCTTTTACTTTTCCATTGGCATAAGCCAACTTCCCATTCACAAATGTATGCGTCACTCTAGATTTAAAATTAATTCCTTCAAATGGTGACCAGCCACATTTTGCAATAATATTTTCTTTTTTTACATTCCAAGGCATGTGCGGATTAACTACTACTAAATCGGCAAAATAACCTTCTTTAATAAAACCACGGTTTTCAATTTTGAATATTTTTGCTGGATTATGACACATTTTTTCAACAATTTTCTCCATAGATATTTTTCCTTTAGAATAATTCTCCATCATGGCTACTAAAGCATGTTGTACTAAAGGGCCTCCTGAAGGGCAAGTAGTATACGGATTTGATTTTTCTTCTAAAGTATGAGGTGCATGGTCTGTGGCAATTACATCTATTCTATCATCTAATAGTGCTTTCCAAAGTGCGTCCTTATCTTCTTGCGTTTTAACTGCCGGGTTCCATTTAATTAACGAACCTTTGGTTTCATAATCGGCATCTGTAAACCACAAATGGTGAATACAAACTTCAGCTGTAATTTGCTTTTTTTCAAGCGGAATTTTGTTTGTAAATAAGTCTAATTCTTTAGCCGTTGAAATATGAAAAACATGTAATCTTGCACCGGTTTTTTTAGCCAATTCAATAACTCTAACAGTAGATTCGTAACAAGCTGCTACACTTCTAATTTCTGGGTGTTTTTCTACTGGAATGTCATCTCCATACATTTCCTTGTATTTCGCTAAATTATTTTTTACAATGGTTTCGTCTTCGCTATGAACGGCTATTAAAAGTTTCGTATTAGAAAATATTTTTTCTAACGAAGCTGAACTATCTACTAACATGTCACCTGTAGAAGAACCTAAAAACAATTTTAAACCTGCTACATTTTTAGGATTAGTTTTTAAAATTTCTTCTAAATTATCATTAGTACCACCCATCATAAATGAATAGTTGGCGTGAGATGTTTTGGAAGCAATTTGATATTTATCTTCTAAAAGCTCCTGAGTTACTGCATTCGGAACTGTGTTGGGTTGTTCAATGTAAGAGGTAATTCCACCAGCAACGGCGGCTTTACTTTCTGATGCGATGTCGCCTTTGTGCGTAAGGCCAGGCTCTCTAAAATGTACTTGATCATCAATAACACCAGGAATTAAAAAACTTCCTTCTGCATCAATAATTATACACTCCGAGGATTTTGCACTGATGTTTTCTGCAATCTGACGGATAATTTCATTCTCAATTAACACATCTCCTTCAGAGATGCTCCCTTCATTTACAATTCTTGCATTTTTAATTAAAAATGTACTCATTTATAGTTTGTTAAATATTTTTCTAATTCGTAACATAATCACACCAATTACAGCTTCACGGATAATGGCGCCGCTCATTTTAGATTCGCCTAACGTTCTGTCTGTAAAAATAATTGGAACTTCTTCAATCTTAAATTGATTTACAAAAGCACGATATTTCATTTCTATTTGAAATGCATATCCTACAAACTTAATTTTGTCAATATTTATTGTTTCTAAAACAATTCTTTTATAACAAATAAAACCAGCTGTGGCATCATGAATTTGCATTCCGGTAATAAATTTTACATAAACCGAAGCAAAATAAGACATTAAAACTCGGTTTAAAGGCCAGTTAACCACGTTTACACCTTTGGAATATCTTGAACCAACGGCAACTTCAGCGCCGTTTTTACAAGCCAAATATAATTTTTCTAAATCGTTTGGATTGTGAGAAAAATCGGCATCCATTTCATATATATATTGATAATTATGAGATAATGCCCATTTGAAACCATGCACATAAGCAGTTCCTAATCCTGATTTTTTTGTTCTAATTTCTAAAAATAATTTTTCCGAATATTGTTTTTGTAATTCAGCTACTTTATTATATGTTCCGTCGGGCGAATTATCATCCACAATTAAAACGTGGAAGCTTGAAGGCAATTGAAAAACTGCATGGATAATCCGTTCTATATTTTCAATTTCGTTATATGTAGGTATAATTACTATTCCTGCTGACATGTTGTTTTATTTTCTCTACAAAATTAAGTTATTTTTATATTTATTTTCTTAATAATTATATAATTTAATTGAGTTATTTTTTTTGTTACTTTTGCACTATGAATATTTTGCAATTATCAGAACGAATTTTAGTTAATAAAGATTGGGCAACCGTATTATTTGTGTTGGCAATTTCTATTATAGCGCTTAATAAAACTGTTTTTTCGGTTCGATTTAACGAATTTATAAAATTAGGATATTCAGACAAGTACAATAAAGTATATAAAGACACAAATAATTTATTGAGTTGGTTTACTATTTCTATGTTTGTCATTCAATTACTCTCATTTTCATTTTTTATTTTGTTACTGTTAAGTTATTTTAATTACACTCAAACCGATAATTATATCACATATATTCAAATTATTACTTTTTTGTTTGTTTTTATTTTGTCTAAGTTTTTAATTGAAAAAATTATAGGAACAACTATTAATTCGGAAAGTATAGTGGATCAATTTAACTTAATAAAAGTCAATTATCGCGCTTTTTTAGGGTTTGTATTATTGCCGATAAATATTATTTTGTATTACAATTCTTGGCCTATAAAAGCGGTTTTTTATATTATTTTAACTATTTTTTTACTATACAATGTTTTCACTTACTATTTTTTAGTAAAAACATATCAAAAGACTATTTTAGGCAATTTATTTTATTTTATTTTATATCTTTGCACGCTTGAAATACTACCATATTATTTCATGTATTATTGGGTAACGAAAAATTAGGAATTTGTTAGATATGTCAAATTTGAAAGTAAAAACGATTTTGGTTTCGCAACCAGAGCCTAAAGTGGATAATTCTCCATATCACGATTTGCAAAATAAATTTAAGGTAAAAATTGATTTTAGACCTTTTATTCATATTGAAGGCGTTTCTGCTAAAGAAGTAAGAGCGCAAAAGATTGATTTAAATAATTTTACAGCGATTATTTTTACAAGTAAAAATGCAATTGACCATTTTTTTAGAGTAGCTGAAGAAATGAGATATAAAATACCTGAAGATTTAAAATATTTTTGTCAATCGGAAGCAGTTGCGTTTTACTTACAAAAATATGTTGTGTACAGAAAACGTAAAATTTATGTAGGTCAGAAGGATTTTGCTGACTTAGCACCACTTATAAAAAAGTATAAAGACGAAAAGTTTTTATTGCCGAATACAGATCAACTGAATCATGATGTACCACAAACCCTTGATGTTTTAAAAGTAGATTGGAAACAAGGTATTTTCTATAAAACTGTAATGAGTGACTTATCTGATTTAAAAGATGTTTATTATGATGTCTTGGCATTTTTTAGTCCAACAGGAATAAAATCGTTATTTAAAAATTTTCCAAATTTTGAGCAAAACAACACTAGAATTGCTGTATTTGGACCAACCACTCAAAAAGAAGCCTTAGATCATGGATTACGAGTTGATATTTTAGCGCCAGCTCCAGGAACACCATCTATGACAGGTGCTTTAGAAAAATATGTAGCAGAAGCAAATAAAGGAAAATAATATTTTTATTTATATATTAAAAAAGCGTTCAGAAATGAGCGCTTTTTTTGTACAATAAAAAAACGTCTTGATTTACAAGACGTTTTAAAAGTTGGTTATTTTTGGTAGTTTATAATTTTGGACCTGCTTCGACTAAAGCAGCGCCTTCTTCATTATCTGTGTATTGTACAAAATTCTTAATAAAACGAGAAGCTAAATCTGTAGCTTTTGTATCCCATTCTGAAGTGTTCACATAGGTATTTCTTGGATCTAAAATAGTATCGTCTACATCGTGTAATGAAGTTGGCACTTCAAAATTAAAAACAGGTACAATTGTAGTTGCTGCTTTTTCAATTGAACCATCTAAAATGGCATCAATTATAGCTCTTGTGTCTTTAATAGATATTCGTTTTCCAGTTCCATTCCAACCGGTATTAACCATGTATGCAGTAGCTTTATGTTCCTCCATCTTTTTAACTAACTCTTCCCCGTATTTTGTTGGATGTAAAGTTAAAAAAGCTTTTCCAAAACAAGCTGAAAACGTTGGTTCTGGTTGTGTAACCCCTCTCTCAGTTCCTGCTAATTTTGCAGTAAATCCTGATAAAAAATAATATTTTGTTTGTTCAGGCGTTAATTTTGAAACTGGTGGCATCACTCCAAAAGCGTCTGCGGTTAAGAAGATTACTTTAGTAGCATGTCCTGCTTTTGAAACTGGTTTTACTATATTGTCTATATGATAAATAGGGTAAGATACACGCGTGTTTTGTGTTACAGAGCCATCTTTAAAATCAATTTTACCATGGGCATCAACCGTAACATTTTCTAATAAGGCGTCTTTTTTTATAGCTTTAAAAATATCAGGTTCGTTTGCTGCACTTAAATCAATAGTTTTTGCATAGCAGCCACCTTCAAAATTAAATACGCCATCATTATCCCAACCATGTTCGTCATCACCAATTAATTCGCGTTTTGGATCCGTTGATAAGGTTGTTTTACCTGTTCCAGAAAGCCCGAAGAAAACGGCTACATCGCCATCTTTTCCTTTATTTGCAGAACAATGCATCGATGAAATTCCTTGTAAAGGTAAATAGTAATTCATTAAGGCGAAAAGTCCTTTCTTCATTTCTCCACCATACCAAGTCCCACCAATTAATTGAATTTTTTCAGTTAAATTAAACGCAACATACACTTCCGAATTTAATCCGTGTGCAGCGTAGTCTTTAAAAGATGTTTTAGAACCATTCATCACTACAAAATCTGGTTCGCCAAAATTTGCTAATTCTTCTTTGGTTGGTCTGATGAACATATTTGTTACAAAATGCGCTTGCCAAGCCACCTCCATAATGAAACGAACTTTTAAACGGGTGTTTTCATTTGCACCACAAAACGCATCTATTACAAAAAGTCTTTTTCCAGATAATTGTGTAGATGTAGTTTCTTTTAAGGCATTCCAAGTTTCTGTTGAAATTGGTTTGTTATCGTTCACCGCTTTTTCAGAATTCCACCAAATGGTATTTTCAGTTGTGCTGTCTTTTACTATATATTTGTCTTTAGGGGAACGACCTGTAAATTCACCCGTCATAACATTAACGGCGCCAAGTTCTGTTAGTTGACCTTTTTCATAACCTTGAAGGTTGTTATTTAACTCTTCGTTATAAAGTAAATCATATGTGGGGTTATATACGATTTCTGTAACATTTTTGATTCCATATTTTTCTAACGAAATCGATTTCGTAAATTGAGCGTAGGTATCCATAAAATTATTAGTTATGTTGCTTTTATTTAAAATGCAAAATTAAACAATAATTTGACAAATACGCGTTTTCTGTTATTTTTTCGTAAAAATTGCGTAAAATAAATATCCCCAAGATAGGATTAGAAATAAACCTCCTATTGGTGTTATAGGCCCAATAAGTTTTGATTTAATTCCAGTTAAGCCATTAGTTGTTAGTACATAAATGGAACCTGAAAAAAATAATACCCCTGTTAATGTCAAATAAAACACAATTGTTTTTTCCTTTAAAGTAATGATTTGCGTCGCGCCAATAAATAATAAAAACAACGCATGATACATTTGATATTTCACACCTGTTTCAAATGAATTTAATTGTTCAATAGTAAGTGTTTTTTTTAGGGCATGCGCTCCAAAAGCTCCAAATATAATAGCTAAAAAGCCCAAAGCACATGCTGCAAGTAGAATTTTCTTTTCCATGGATTGTGTTTTATCTCTTCACAAATATAATAAACTTCAAATCAAGTTTTTTTATAAATGCTCGTTTTTATTTTTTAGAAATATAACATTTCATTACCTTCGTGTGATATTAAAGTAAAATGAGAAAGATATTAATTATAGGAGCGGGTAGATCTGCCTCTTCACTTATAAAATATTTATTAGACAAATCAGAAGCTGAAAATTTGCTACTTACAATTGCTGATTTATCCGAAGCATTAGCCAATAAGAAAACGGGAAATCATAAAAATGCGCGTGCCATTTCTTTTGATGTTTGTAATGACGAACAACGTAAACAGGAAATTCAACAATCGGATATTGTTATTTCAATGTTGCCGGCTCATCTTCATATTGACGTAGCTAAAGATTGTATTTTTTATAAAAAAAATATGATTACGGCATCGTACATTAGTGAAGAAATGAAAAATTTGGATTTTCAAGCTAAAGAAAACCAAATTGTATTGATGAATGAAATTGGTTTAGATCCAGGAATAGACCACATGAGTGCCATGAAAATTATGGACGAAATTAAAAGTAAAGGCGGAAAAATTATTCTTTTCGAATCTTTTTGTGGTGGATTAGTGGCGCCTGAAAGCGATACCAATTTGTGGAATTATAAATTCACATGGAATCCAAGAAATGTCGTTTTAGCGGGTCAAGGTGGCGCGGCAAAATTCATACAAGAAGGCACTTATAAGTACATTCCTTATCATAAATTATTTAGAAGAACCGAATTTTTAGAAGTAGAAGGTTTTGGACGATTTGAAGCCTACGCCAACAGAGATTCTTTGAAATATAGAGATATTTATGGTTTACAAAATGCAGAAACCTGTTATCGTGGAACCATCAGAAGAGTAGGTTTTTCAAAAGCTTGGGATGTTTTCGTGCAATTAGGCATGACAGATGACACCTATATTATTGATGATTCTGAATTTATGAGTAATCGCGATTTTGTGAATTTATTTTTACCTTATCACCCAACGGACTCTGTGGAAATTAAATTCAGACATCAATTAAAAATTGATCAAGACGATGTAATTTGGGACAAACTTTTAGAGTTAGATTTATTTAGTAAATCTGTAGTTACGGGTTTAAAAAATGCCACTCCAGCGCAAATGTTAGAAAAAATACTATCGTATAAATGGACCTTGCAACCAGAAGATAAAGATATGATTGTGATGTATCATAAAATTGGTTACGAAATTAATGGTGAGCAAAAACAAATTGATTCAACAATGGTTTGTTTGGGCGACGATCAAACGTATACCGCGATGGCAAAAACTGTAGGATTACCCGTAGCTATTGCCACTTTGAAAATATTAAATGGCGAGATACAAACAACTGGCGTGCAATTACCAACTGCAAAAGAAGTATATCTGCCAATTTTAGAAGAATTAGAACAGTATGGCGTTGTTTTTAAAGAATTTGACGTGCCTTACTTTGGATACGATTACTATATTTAAATAAAAAAATCCAAATTCCGAGATTGTTTCGAAATTTGGATTTACTATTTAGGTTTTTATGAATTAATCTCTGGTTGCACCCATATAACGCATTATATAATATAATAAGGTTGCAATTGACCCTAATGCGGCAACTAAATAGGTTCTGGCAGCCCATTTTAATGAATCTTCGGCACCAGCATATTCTTCTTGACCTAACATATTTTTGTTTTTTAACCAAGCCAAAGCACGATTACTTGCATCATATTCTACTGGTAATGTAATTATTGAAAAAATAGTAGTGGCGGCAAATAATATAATCCCGATTAGTAATAAAGAAGGAAATGTGTTTAACATTAGAATACCTGCCAACAATACCCATTGCATATAGTTTGAAGCAATTTCTACTACAGGAACTAGTTTTGAACGCATCGTAAGCCAATCGTAAGCTTGTGCGTGTTGTACCGCGTGCCCAACTTCGTGAGCGGCAACTGCAGCTGCAGCTGCATTTCTTTGATTATAAACGGCTTCTGACAAATTTACTGTTTTATCAGCAGGATTGTAATGGTCTGTTAATCTTCCTGGAGTAGAAATCACTTTTACATCACGAATGCCGTGATCGGCAAGCATTTTTTCTGCAATTTCAGCACCAGACATACCATTTCTTAAAGTAAGTTTAGAGTAATGTTCAAATTTTGATTTTAATCTATTTGAAACCAACCAGCTAAATAGCATTATTACTCCTCCAATTATCATTGAACCTGTATCAAACATAGTATTTAATTTTAAAAATTTAAAGTTACTAAATAAATATCAAATTATGAGCCAAATTTAAAAAATGACAGTTTGACATTTGTTTGTTTTAGACAAATTTTAAAATGCCATTTGTATTATCGATTACATTTTATTCGTATGTCTTAAAATACTAAACCAACTACAAAACGATTATTATTTCTTTCATTAATTGAATTTGCGATATTTCCGTAATCAGATTTCCATTTTCCATTGGTGAAAGCCAGTTCATAAGCGCAATTCAATCTGAATTTATAAAATTTATCTTTAAATAGGTAAATTGATAAAGAAGGTCCTGCATAAAACATTTGATTTCTTATAGATAATAACCCACCATTTGTATTGGGATTTAAATTATTAAAATCAATGGTATTATTTTTAGAATATAAATCTACTTCTGAAGAGGTTCCTGCTAAACTTAAACCAGAAGTAAATGCAAAATTAGTCTTATTAATCAGGTTATAATGAAAGCGAATACGGCCCGTAAATTGTATATTCTTATTCTTTGATGTTAAATTCTCTTTTTTATTTTCTCCAAATCCAAATTCAAAATCAGAAGAATATTTTTTCCCAAAAACATTAAAGCCAAAAATAAATTCTGCCGGGCTGTTATCTAAATGAACAACATTTGATGCTTGTAAGTTTCTATTAAGATTTAAATTATCTTGAATATGCGCATTAACTCCAATGTAAAAAGTAGCATCTACATTACTTTTTTTGTTTTCTTCATTTTTTTCTTGAGCCGTTCCAAATTGAAAAGCAACCAAAACCACTAAAAGTATAAATTTTCTCATTTTCATTAATTATTTAAATGTTATTTTAACAAAATTAAAATCAGGAAAGCTAAAATCTATTAATAATTTGTTAAAATAACTCTATCCCACCAAATTAATAATCTTTCCTGGAACAATAATCACTTTATTTGGTGTTCTTCCTTGCAATTGCGCTTGTGTTCGTTCGTCTGCCATTACAATTTCTTGAATTTGAGCCGCTGTTAAGTCTAATGGTAATTTAATAGTAAATCGCATTTTTCCATTGAATGAAACTGGATATTCTTTTTCAGATTCAACCAAATATTTTTCTTCAAATTTTGGAAAAGCTACAGTTGAAATAGAACCTTCGTGACCTAATGCACTCCATAATTCTTCTGCAATATGTGGTGCATATGGCGAAACTAAAATAGCTAAAGGCTCTAAAATAGCTCGATGGTTGCATTTTAATTGTTGCAATTCGTTCACGCAAATCATAAATTGAGAAACCGAGGTGTTGAAGGAGAAATTCTCGATGTCTTCGGTTACTTTTTTAATGGTTTTATGTAACGATTTGTACATGTCTGCCGTAGGTTCATCATTTACTATAACCGAACCATTGTCATCAAAATACAAACGCCATAATTTTTTCAAGAATCCGGAAACACCTGTAATTCCTGCCGTGTTCCAAGGTTTAGATTGCTCTAAAGGCCCTAAAAACATTTCGTACAAACGCAGTGTGTCCGCTCCATATTCTTCACAAATATCATCTGGTGAAACCACATTGTATTTTGATTTCGACATTTTTTCGACTTCGCGACCTACGATGTATTTGCCCTCTTCTAAAATAAATTCAGCATTGGCATAATCAACATATAAGGGATGTGCTTTGAATTTTTCTATATTTAATTCGTTCGTAATATCATTAATACAAGATAAATCAACGTGGATTGGATATACCTTTTTACCTTGAATTAATCCTTTTGAATAAAAGGTTTTAGAATCTTCACTTCTGTACACAAACGCACTCATCCCCAAAATCATTCCCTGATTGATTAGTTTTTTGAAGGGTTCTTCGGTAGGAGCATAGCCTCTGTCTTTTAAGAATTTATTCCAAAAACGAGCATACAATAGATGTCCCGTAGCGTGCTCGCTTCCGCCAATGTATAAATCAACGCTTTCCCAGTATTTTACAGCTTCTTCATTAGTAAAATCTTCTGTATTATGTGCATCCATATAACGCATCCAATACCAAGAAGAGCCTGCCCAACCTGGCATCGTGTTTAGTTCTAGTGGAAACACTTTTATATTATCTATCAACTCACAACTCACAACTCCGGACTTTTCAACGTCCCATGCCCAAACTGTGGCATTTCCTAAAGGCGGTTGCCCGTCTTCGGTAGGTAAGTACTTTTCTACTTCTGGTAATACAATGGGCAAGTGTTTTTTGTCAATCATTTGTGGCAAGCCATTCACATAAAACACTGGAAAAGGTTCACCCCAATAACGTTGGCGAGAGAAAACGGCATCACGTAAACGGTAATTTACTTTGGCATTTCCTGCACCTATTTCTTCTGAAGCTTCGATGGCTTTTTTCGTTCCGTTTTTATAATCTAATCCGTTTAAGAAATCAGAATTTACCAATTCGAAACCGCCTTTTTCACCATAAGCTGCTTCTGAAATATCTTGATTGAAAATATTTATAATTTCTGGCATTCCTTGCGTTCCTTTGAAGAAATTCGCGAAAGCATAATCACGTTCATCACCACAAGGAACCGCCATAACGGCACCTGTTCCATAACCCGCCAACACATAATCGCCAATCCAAACTGGAATGGGTTCTTTTGTGAAAGGATGTTCGGCATACGCACCAGTAAATACTCCTGAAATGGTTTTTACATCGGCCATTCTTTCTCTTTCTGAACGTTTTGCAGTTGCTTCTACATAGGCTTCAACCGCTGCTTTTTGTTCTGGCGTGGTAATTTGTGCCACCAATTCGTGTTCGGGCGCTAATGTCATAAAGGCAACTCCGAAGATGGTATCAGGTCTTGTCGTAAAGACTTCAATTTGAAACTTGGAACCTGAAACTTGAAACTTAACTGTAGCTCCAACTGATTTTCCAATCCAATTTCGTTGTGATTCTTTGATAGATTCACTCCAATCGATATCGTTTAAACCTTGTAATAAGCGTTCCGCGTAAGCAGAAATTCGCATACTCCATTGTGTCATTTTTTTACGAACTACAGGATGTCCACCACGTTCTGAAACGCCGTTTACAATTTCGTCATTCGCTAAAACGGTTCCTAATGCAGCACACCAGTTTACTTCGGTTTCGGCTAAATAGGTTAATCTATAGTGTAATAAGATTTTTTGTTGTTGTTCTGATGAAAAAGCGTTCCAATCTTTTGAAGAAAACGAAGTGATGTTATCATCGCAAACGGCATTAACTTGCGTGTTTCCATTTTTCTCAAATTCTTGCATTAAGGTGCAAATGCTTTCCGCTTTATCAGAGTTTTTATTGTACCAAGATTCAAATAATTGTATGAAAATCCACTGTGTATGTTTGTAATAGTCTGGATTTGAAGTACGTACTTCTCTGCTCCAATCAAACGAAAATCCAATTCTGTCCAATTGTTTTCTATATCCATGAATAACATTTCCCGATTTATCGACACCACCTTCAATATTCATTCTAGTTGTATCTGCAGGATGTTGCCCAGTTTGAATCGCATATTGTTCAGCTGGTAAACCAAAGGAATCGTACCCTTGCGGATGCAATACATTAAAACCTTGATGTCTTTTATAACGCGCTACAATATCAGAAGCAATATACCCCAGCGGATGCCCCACGTGTAACCCCGCTCCCGATGGATAAGGGAACATATCTAATACATAGTATTTAGGTTTTTCCGAAGTGTTACTTGCTGCAAAAGTGTTATTTTTTGCCCAATATTGTTGCCATTTGGCTTCGATTTTTTCGTGGAAATATTTCATTTCTATTTTCTATAGTCTATTTTCAGATTTACATTATCGGTTTTAACCGAAAAATATGGTGCAAATTTACATTTTTATATACTAATGTTAAAACTTTGTTGTTATATTCTGTGTAAACAAAATTTCTTTACTATTTTTACAGCATAATTAGTAAACTTATGGCACAATCATTTGAACAATATCAACGTAGAAGATTAATATCTTCTTATTTTTCAGTAGTTTTTAGTATTTTTTTAGTACTGTTTTTATTAGGAGCATTAGGTTTGTTTGTAATAAATTCTGAAAAAATTTCGAACGATTTTAAAGAAAACATTCCAATGAGTGTTTATTTTAAAGACGAAGCGAATGATACGATTCTAAATGCATTTGATACCGAATTGAAAAATTCAAAATTTATCAAATCGTACGATTTTGTAACCAAAGCCGAAGCGGCTAAAAACAATCCAGATATTGTTGGTAAAGATTTTATGGAGTTTTTAGGATTTAATCCGTTACAAAATTCTTTTGATATTCATTTAAAAAGTGATTATGTAACCAAAGAAGAAATTAAAAAAATAGAAAATAATTTTAAAAGAAATGGTAATATTTCTGACATTATTTACGATAAAGAATTAGTAGAATTGGTTAACGAAAATGTATCTGAAATTAGCTTTTGGATATTAATTATTAGTACGGTTTTAACTTTTGTGGCGATGCTATTAATTAACGGTTCGATTCGTTTGTCGGTTTACTCACATCGATTTACCATAAAAACGATGCAAATGGTTGGTGCCACAAAAACATTTATCAGAAAGCCTTTTATTAAAACAAGTATTTTATTAGGGATAATTGGTGCCGTTTTAGCGATTATTGGATTGGTGTTTTTAGCTTTTTACATTGATGGTTTATTTCCAACTTTAGGTATTGCAAAAGACTATTCATCTATTGCTATCGTTGCTTTTGGAATATTGTTAATTGGGATTATTATTACTTGGTTGAGTACCTATTTTGCAACCACTCGTTTCTTAAATTTAAGAACGGACGATTTGTATTAATCTAGTGAAAAGGAATTAGTAAATAGTGAATAGCATTTTATAAAATTTATATGAAAGAAAATACTAAAAAGCCCGAATTTTTATTCAGTGCTACCAATTATAAAATATTAATTATCGGATTACTGGTTATTGCTTTAGGATTTATTTTAATGAGCGGCGGAGCAAATGAGAATCCAAATGTATTTAATGAAGACGTATATAGCTTCAGAAGAATTAGGTTAGCGCCAACGGTTGTTTTAATAGGATTCGGAATTACAATTTATTCGATTTTAAAGAAGTCGAAATCTGAAAATTAATTTATCTTTTTAAGATTCTGTATTTCTAAGAATCTAAGAATTTAAGAATCTAAAAAATGGATTTACTTCAAGCTTTAATTATTGCCATTATTGAAGGCATTACAGAATATTTACCGGTTTCTTCTACTGGTCATATGATTTTTGCCAGTTCTTATTTCGGAATTGAAAAAGAAGAATTTGTAAAATTATTTCAGGTTTCTATACAATTTGGAGCTATTTTGGCTGTGGTTGTATTGTATTGGAAAAAGTTTTTTGATTTTTCGAAGTTGCAATTCTTCATCAAATTGGCTTGTGCGGTTGTACCGGCTTTAATTTTAGGAAAATTATTTGATGATAAAATTGAAGCTGTTTTAGAACATCCTACACCTATTGCGATTGTATTAATTATTGGAGGAATAATTTTATTATTCGTAGATCGATTTTTCAAAAATCCAACCATTCATAAAGAAGAAGATATTACCATAAAAAAAGCAGTTACTATTGGCTTTTGGCAATGTTTGGCTATGATGCCAGGCACAAGCAGAAGTGCAGCAAGTATCATTGGAGGCATGCAACAAGGGCTTAGTCGTCAAGCGGCTGCGGAATTTTCTTTCTTTTTAGCCGTGCCAACAATGTTAGCGGTTACTTGTTATTCGGTGTTTTTGAAAACCTATGATAAAAGTGGTTTAAAAGGTTTCGAGTTAATTCTGAAAACAGAAGACAATACTAAAATGTTTATAATTGGAAATTTAGTTGCCTTTGTAGTAGCAGTTTTAGCTATTAAATTTTTCATTGAAATCATTAAAAAATACGGTTTTAAACCTTGGGGTTGGTACAGAATTATTGCGGGAATTCTGTTGTTAGCTTACTTTAATTTTTACAAATAATGAAAGCAGAAGACTACCAAGAAGGACAAATTTTATTGATTGATAAACCACTAAAATGGTCGTCTTTTCAAGCCGTAAATAAATTAAAATTCGGATTAATAAAGGAATTAAAATTACCCAAAAAATTCAAAATTGGTCACGCGGGAACTTTAGACCCATTGGCTTCTGGATTATTACTAATTTGTACGGGAAAATTCACAAAAAGAATAGAAGAATTACAAGGTCAAGCTAAAGAATATACTGGAACTATTACGGTAGGAGCAACTACACCTTCATATGATTTAGAAACAGAAATTAACGCCACGTTTCCAACGGAACATATTACAGAAGCTTTAATTAACGAAACGTTACCGCAATTTATAGGTGAAATAGATCAAAAACCTCCTGTTTTTTCAGCCATTAAAA
>JBFYPW010000004.1:0-36565 GCA_041303115.1 Flavobacterium sp. | reverse complement strand
TTATTTATATGCCAATGATTCCTCAGGCTGCCTTTGCAATGTTAGCTTGTGCACGAATAGGAGTTATTCATTCCGTAGTTTTTGGTGGTTTTGCGCCACACGAATTAGCAATACGAATAGATGATTGCAAGCCAAAAATAGTAATTACAGCCTCATCTGGAATTGAAATAGATCGATTAATTGCATACAAACCCTTAGTAGATGAGGCTATTGAATTGGCAATACATAAGCCAAAAAAAGTTATTATTTTAAACAGAAAATTAGGAGCAAGAATACCATTTAAAAAATACGATGTTGATTATGATGCCTTAGTATATGGTTCAGAAGAAGCACCTTGTGTTTCTGTGGAAGCAACACATCCGTTATATATTTTATATACATCTGGAACAACAGGAAAACCAAAAGGAATAGTCAGAGATACAGGAGGTTATACTACGGCACTTAAATATTCAATGGAACATATTTATGGTGCTAAACCAGATGAAGTTTTTTGGGCAGCTTCGGATGTAGGTTGGGTGGTAGGACATAGTTATATTGTTTACGGCCCCTTATTAAATAGAAATACAACAATCATTTTTGAAGGAAAACCTATTCGTACTCCAGATGCAAGTACGTTTTGGCGTGTAATTGAAGAGCATAAAGTAAATGTAATGTTTACAGCGCCAACTGCAATTAGAGCCATCAAAAAAGAAGACCCAAATGGAGACTTCATTAAAAAACACGATTTATCGTGTTTACGTACTCAGTTTTTAGCAGGTGAACGTTGTGATGTGGCTACTTTAGAATGGTATCAATCACATATTCCTATACCTGCAATTGACCATTGGTGGCAAACAGAATCAGGTTGGCCAATGATTGCTAATATGATGGGAGTAGAGTTTTTACCTATAAAACCAGGTTCAGCAGGAAAAGCCGTTACCGGATATAATATTCAAATTTTTAATGAAGAAGGGGAAGAATTGGCTGCAAATGAAGAAGGATTTGTAGTAATAAAATTGCCATTGCCTCCAGGAACGATGATGGATTTATGGAATGAAAATGCCCGATTTAAAGAAGGATATTTAGAAAAATTTCCAGGTTATTATTTTTCTGGAGATGGCGGTTTTAAAGATAAAGATGATTATATCTATATTACAGGTAGGGTAGATGATGTGATTAATGTAGCGGGACATCGACTTTCAACAGCAGAAATGGAAGAAATTGTATCTTCGCATCATTCAGTTGCGGAGTGCGCAGTTATTGGAATAAATGATGAATTAAAAGGGCAAGTTCCATTGGCATTAGTCGTAAACAAACTTGGCGAAAATATTGAACATTTTCAATTGCAACACGAAGTAGTTCAGTTGGTTCGTGAACAAATTGGTGCTGTGGCTTCTTTGCGAGACGTTGTTATTGTACCTCGTCTTCCAAAAACCAGATCGGGTAAAATTTTACGTAAGCTTTTACGAAGTATTGCAGATGGTGAAAATTTCCAAATTCCATCTACTATTGATGATGAAGCTATAATTGACGAAGTTAGAACCGAATTTATAAAATCAAAAATAGGTTCATTTAGATAAAAGTTTATCGAACGAAAGCCACCTATACTTATTTAGCAAATTATTTCTTTTTCGAAGGAATAGATTTATTATATTTACATAACGAAACAAAAAACCAAACGAATAATGAGTTATTATAAAATTACTGATTTAGAAAATTATTTTAAAATGTACAAAAAATCAGTACGCGAACCAAGAAAATTTTGGGATCGTATTGCTGATGAAAACTTTACTTGGTATCAAAAATGGGATAAAGTTTTTGATGTTGATATGCAAGAAGCCAATTTCAAATGGTTTTTAAATGCGAAAGTAAACATTACTAAAAACTGTATCGACAGACATTTAGCCAAACGTGGCGATAAAACAGCCATCATTTTTGAACCAAACGATCCAAAAGAAGAAGCGTTACATATTACATATAACGAATTATATGTAAGAGTTTCTAAAATGGCTAATGTATTACGTGAACAAGGCATAAAAAAAGGCGATAGAGTTTGTATATATTTACCAATGATTCCAGAATTAGCTGTTGCTGTACTAGCGTGCGCGCGAATTGGAGCCATTCACTCGGTAGTATTTGCTGGATTTTCAGCTTCAGCTGTAGCGGCAAGAATTAACGATTCTGAATGTGAAATGGTAATTACATCTGATGGTGGATTTAGAGGAAATAAATCGGTAGATTTAAAAGGTATCGTAGATGAAGCATTAGAAAAATCTCCTTGTGTAGAAAAAGTTTTAGTAGCTAAACGAACTAATACGGCTGTAAATATGAAAGATGGTCGAGACATTTGGTTACAACCACTTTTAGATGCTGCTTTAGGAAATAATGTAGCTGAGATTATGGATGCTGAAGATCCTTTATTCATTTTATATACTTCAGGTTCTACTGGAAAACCTAAAGGAATGTTGCATACCACAGCAGGTTATATGGTTTACACCGCTTATACATTTAAAAACGTTTTTAATTACGAAGAAAATGATGTGTTCTGGTGTACCGCTGATATTGGTTGGATAACAGGACACTCTTATATTTTATATGGTCCGTTATTAAATGGTGCCACTACAGTACTTTTCGAAGGCGTACCTTCTTATCCAGATTTTAGTCGTTTTTGGGAGGTAATTGAAAAACATCAAGTCAATCAATTTTATACGGCTCCAACTGCCATTCGTGCTTTAGCCAAAGAAAATTTAGATTATGTTCAAAAATTCCCATTAAGTTCTTTAAAAGTGATTGGATCTGTTGGAGAACCTATTAACGAAGAAGCTTGGCATTGGTATAACGACCACGTAGGAGGAAAGCGTTGCCCATTAGTAGATACTTGGTGGCAAACCGAAACAGGTGGAATTATGATTTCTCCAATTCCTTTTGTAACCCCAACAAAACCAACATACGCGTCTTTACCTTTACCAGGAATTCAACCAGTATTAATGGATGAATTAAGAAACGAAATTGAAGGTAACCAGGTAACTGGTAGTCTATGTATAAAATTTCCTTGGCCGTCAATGGCAAGAACCATTTGGGGTGATCACCAGCGTTATAAAGAAACCTATTTTACAGCCTTCCCAGGTAAATATTTCACTGGAGACGGTGCTTTACGCGATGAAGTTGGATATTACCGAATTACGGGTAGAGTAGATGATGTAATTATTGTTTCAGGACATAATTTAGGAACTGCTCCTATTGAAGATTCTATCAATGAGCATCCAGCTGTTGCTGAAAGTGCTATTGTAGGCTTCCCACACGATATTAAAGGAAATGCATTATATGGTTTTGTAATTTTGAAAGAAACAGGAGAAACAAGAAATCAAGATAATTTAAGAAAAGAAATCAATCAACTTATTTCAGACCAAGTGGGACCGATTGCTAAATTAGATAAAATTCAATTTGTATCTGGTTTACCAAAAACACGTTCTGGAAAAATTATGAGACGTATTTTAAGAAAAATTGCTGAAGGTGATTTCTCTAATTTCGGAGATATTTCTACGTTGTTAAACCCTGAAATTGTTGAAGAAATTAAAAACGAAAAGTTATAATTCTTCAATTTTATAAATAAAAAGAGGCACTACAAAGTGCCTCTTTTTGTATTTAAATAGGTAGGGTTTCTTTTTATTTAATTCCCAATTTACTTTTCAATTTCAAAAATAAAATAGCTATGGAGTAAGCATCATCTGCAACAGAATTTCGTTCACTGATAGAAATATTTAAAAATTTACTCATATCTTCCATTGCATATTTTTTATCGTTAGTTTCTGATAATTTATTAAACATAGCTTCAATATCATACGCCTCATTTTTAAGTTTTCCTAATTTAAGTCGACTTAACATTTGGTTTAGCATTTCAATATCAAAATCTATTCGGTGCCCAATAAATATTGAATTTCCAAGATATTCGATTAAGATTTCAATCGCCACTTCTTCAGAAACTTTTTCTACTTTACTCACCGTAATAAATTCGTTATCTAAACTAATATCTAATGGAGTAGTGTGCTTAATATAAATCTCAAAAGAATCTTTCAAAATAATTCTATTTTCAACTATAGATGTGGCTGCGATAGACATAATCACATCTTTTTCTGTATCTAAACCCGAAGTTTCCATACTAATAACAACATATTTAGTAGCTGGACTTTTAAAAGATTCAGTATATTTTTTCCAAAATTCAGGATATTCTTTATGAAATAATTTTGATAACATATATTTTATGAAAATTGGGTTAATTTATATTTTGATTTAATTAAATCTGTAACATCTTCAATTTCTAATAAGGCTTTTTTCATTTCCTCTTTATCAATTTTAGACAGTTTTTTGGGATCAATAAAAGCACCATCATTATCATTAATAATACCTTCATTTGCTCTTAATTCTTGAAGTTTTATGTAGTTTTCAGCAAAATCCAAGTATTTTTCAGCATTTTTAGTATCAATTATAGCCATTTGCTTAAATCTCAAATATGTATTGTTTATCCCTTTTAAGTTATTACTTAAAGCAAAAATTCGTGCCGCATCAATGTAAAATTGTAATCCTTTTTCTTTTAAATTAAATAATTCTTTATGTTTTCCGTTTTCTTCAACAGCAAATTTTTTGAAAAAAGTCAAAGCGGGAGGAAGTTTAAGTAATTGATTACCAATATAATCAAAAAACAAAGTATTATTGGCTAAACTCTGATGTATGGCAATTTCTAAAGAATCCTTAATTTTCGTTTCACCATAAATGTATTCAAAATCAAAGAAAATACCATTAAAGTCGGACATATTTTCACCTGGCGATTTAATGCAATTCGTATAAATTGACGTAAAATCAGACAACGATTTACACCATTTAATATTGCTGGCTAAATGCTCATTTGGACAAGGCTTATAGCCTAAATTCTGCATATTTAATATGACTAATTTAGCCAATTGTACGAAATAAAATTTCACATCACGGTGTTTGTCTGCCGCAACATTTTCGAAAACAATTAAATTGTCCTGATCACTTAATACCAATTGTTCTTTTCTGGCTTGACTTCCTAAAGATAGCCAAACAAAACGAGCAGGAGGTGAGCCTATTTTCTCAATAGATAATTTTATGCATTGCTGAATAATCGCGTGTAAAACACCACCAACAGTATTGTTAATATGAAATATTGGAATATTTTTTGTGAATGAATTTTGTATTACAAACAAATATTTAGAATGTACATATTTTAATTCCTCAAAATTTTTCGAATTTCGAATTTCATCAATCAAAACCCCTGGGTTATTTGACTGCGATTTAATAATATCGCGTTCCGAAATAATACCTTTTATACGTGTGTTTTCTGTACCATCTTCAGTGACACATAAATAGCTGGTTTCGTTTTTTAGAAGCAATAATTGCGCTTCTGCTACAGAAATAGTTTCTTCTACAATAGCTACATTTTGTTGCATAATTGAGTTGCAATCGGCATCAAAATTAATTGAACCGAAAGCCACTTTTTTTCTGAAATCGGCATCCGTAATTAAGCCGTTTATTCTGGCGTTATTCGTAACAATTGCATAGGATTTGTTCGCATCCATCATTTTCTTCGCCACAGTAGAAATACTGGTATTTGTAGGAATTACAAGTGGATGTTTATCATAATCCAATTCTTGAAAATAAGAAAAGTCAGTCAATTCTGTTTCCGAACTGGCTTCAGAAATCGCTTTTAAATTTTGATAATTTTCACCGTTTGATTTTGTCTGTTCAGAGAAACTCTCTAAAAAGTAATCCATTACACCAGCATATTTAGCTAAAAGTGGTTTAAATAAAACAATAGGAATCGCATACACTACAGCATCTTCATTTGCAATAGAATTTAAAGAATAATTATTTTTAGCAAAAAACGGTCGTAATCCAAAAATGGAACCCACGTAACATTTAGATATTAATGTTTCTTGAGCGTCAATAATTTTTGTCAAATGAATTATACCAGAATGTACAATATAAAAATTCTGATGCAATTCGTCATTAATTTTAAATAATCGTTTCGATTTTTCTAAATAGATAATTTCACTCTGCGAGGCAATTTCTAACAAGTCGCCATAAGCTACTGTTTTAAATGGATCGTAAAGTTTTAAAAAATCTACAATGTTTTCTGCAAAAGTATTCTTCATAATAGGAGTAGTAAATACACATCAAAATTAAACAAATAAATCAATTCTTACTAACGTATTCTGAAATATTCTATTTTACATAATGTATATTATAATTCATTAATATTATTTAATATTATCTTAAATTAGATGATTATTGCTAAACATTATTTAATTTTGTAGAAATATAAAATATAGCACTATGTTAAACTGGTTTAAAAAAATAGCACTACTTGAAGGAATTTCTTTTTTAGTTTTAATTTTTAATATGTTGGTTCTAAAACCAAATTATTTTGATACATACAAATTAATTCTAAAACCATTCGGAATGCTTCACGGTGTTTTATTTATCTTGTACATAATATTAGCTTTTTTATTGAAAGATGAAAAAAAATGGAATTTAAAAGATTTTAGTATTATTATATTAGCGTCTTTTATTCCATTTGGAACATTTTGGGTGGATAAAAAATACTTAAATCAAAACGCTTAAAATTCTCATATTCCAAAATAAAAAATAATTTTTTTCATTTATGAAAGTTTTCGACCTAATTGAACCAGTATTAAAAAAGCTTGATTTCGGTGCAGATTTTACCTTATACGGAAATTTGTTGGTTAATTTATTGGTATTAATAGTTTTGGCTTATGCTATTGATTATTTGGCAAAAAAAATATTAATAATTGGTTTGGCTATTGTGGCAACCTACACAAAATCAACATTTGACGATTTTTTAGTAGCCAACAAAACCGCTAAATATATTGCTCACTTAGTACCATTATATTTCATAAGTATTAAAATACCAATTGTTTTAGACGATTTTGTGTATTGGGAAAATTTATTTGGTAAAAGCGTTAAAATATTTATTATTATTTTATCACTTTTTATTGTTCGAAGTGTCTTTAATTCCTTAAAAGATTATTTAAAAACTTTACCTAAATATAATGATAAACCCATAGATAGCTACATTCAAGTAATTATGATTGTATTATGGATTTACGCGTTGTTATCTATTATCTTATTGCTTTTTGATACTAAAAAAAGTTCGTTATTAACCGCATTTGGTTCCATTTCGGCATTAATTATTTTAGTTTTTAGAGATACCATTTTGGGTTTTGTAGCCAGTATTCAAGTTACTGTAAACGATATGGTTCGAATTGGCGATTGGATTACAGTCGATAAATTTGGTGCTGATGGCGAAGTAGAAGAAATTAATTTAGCAACAGTTAAAGTTAGAAATTTTGACAACACCACCTCCACTATTCCAACCTATAGTTTAATTTCAGACAGTTTTAGAAATTGGCGCGGTATGATTAATTCTGACGGAAGACGAATCAAACGCCATATTTTAATAAAAGGCGCTACCGTAAGATTTGTTACTAATCAGGAATTAGAATCTTTTAAAAGAATCCAATTTGTAGCCAATTATATTGATAAGAAAAAATTGGATATTGATAAGTTCAATATGGCGAATAACATCGACAAATCATTAAACGTAAATGGTCGAAACATGACAAACTTAGGTTTGTTTCGAAAATACATTCAAAAATACATTGAAACACATCCTGGAGTTAATAAGGACATGCATTTATTAGTTAGACATTTACAACCCACAGAAAAAGGTATTCCTTTAGAGATTTATTGTTTTAGTAAAGATAAAAAATGGGAAAATTACGAATATATTATGGCTGATATTTTTGACCATATCATCGCTTCAGTCCCATATTTTGATTTAGAATTATTTGAAGTACAACACGTTAAAGCAGAAAAATTAAATTTATTAGATATAGATTAATAATTAATTAAAAACAAGTAGTATGATACCTAGAAATGAGCTTTTATCTACAATTAAATCCGAAAAATTAGGTGTTGATTTTTTAGATACGTTAACTGAAGAAGCTTTTCAGAATACTACTTTACGACCAATTTTAAAATTTCAAAACGATTTGCTTTTACAGGTCTTTATAAATTATGCCATAAAACAAAAAGGATTATTTTTTACACTTTCACCTGATAAAAAAGAGAAATACATTGAAAACGTAATTCAAAAAGATATAAAATTCAGAAATGCTTTAAAAGGTATTATCATTGGCTTGTTTTCTGTTGAAGAATATTTAATTTATATAAAGAATTCCTCAAGTTTAAATAAACGAATGATGACATTATTAATTGAAAGATATAGAAGTCAAATACAATTGCTTATAAACGAGTAATGGAAATTAACCAATTACCTCAAGATAAAAAAATCATACTTTTCGATGGCGTTTGTAATTTTTGTAATGAAAAAGTTAATTTTATAATAAAAAACGACACAAATGATAGTTTCAGATTTGTAGCCTTACAAAGTGAAACTGGACAAAAAATAGTTACGTATTTAGGTATTGATAAAACTATAGACAGTATAATACTATACGAACCTGGTTATGCTTATTTTATTAAGTCAGAAGCCGTTTTTAGAATTATTAAACACTTGTCTTCATCAGTAAAATTGTTATTGCTTTTTAATTTTATACCCATAAATATAAAGAATCTGTTATATGATTTCATCGCTAAAAACAGATACAAATGCTATGGAAAAAATGAGAATTGTTTGCTGCTATCTGAAGATATTACTGATAAATTTATAACGTAAATTAATAATTGTTTTCAATCAAAACAACAAAAAAAAACGACCAGTGAAAACTGGTCGTTTTTAAATTATAATAGTATTGGATAATTATTCCTTAATAAACTTCTTAGTTGATTTACCCTCAGTTGTTTCAATTGTAACAAAATAAACACCTGCATTTAAATCTGAAACGTTTACCGAAGTAACACCCTTTGCATTTTTAATTACTCTACCATTAAGATCTGAAATAGAAATAGAATTGATTTCAGTATTGTTAGAATTTGAAATGTTTAACACATTAGATGTTGGATTTGGATAGATATCAAAATTATTCATAGTAAAACTTTCATTAGAAAGAGTTGAAGTCAAACTAAAAGAGTCAAGTCCTAATGAAACCGCTCCTGCTAAACCTGGAGTGAAGTGATGAAAGCCGAAATAATAAACACCTGTAGATGTAGGTGTATAATTAACGGTATATTCAGTCCATGCAGCATTTGCAAAAGTTGATGACGTCCATAATGTATTGGTTTGATTGGCTATAATAGGTTGATTTCCAACTGTCATTTTAATACTTTGTGGGTTTGTGGTTGATGAAAAGTGTCTCAAATAGAATTTAATTACATTATTTGAATTTGCCACTAAATGAATTGGTCTAGAAAAAAGCCATCTATTTGTTGGTGTGCCAGTAGTAACACTAGAATTTGAAAATAACATTTGCGTACCAGCTTGTGGATTTCCGGCAGTATTATTTGAAGACCATGCTCCAGACCAACCATCAGTTGAATATCCGTTCGTATTGTCAAAACCATAATTATATGATGGTGCACCAGCAACAGCAGTAAAAAGAGAATATGGTCCAATCCAACCGCTTCTGTTTGTTCCTGATTTACTTCTTACAAAATATTGGTAACGCGAATTAGCAATTAATGAGTTCATTGTAACAGAGTTAGTAGTTACAGTATTTGTCACTGTTGGTGTGTGCCCAGGTGAACCCCAAGAATATTCATAGTCAGTGATTCCTCCAGTTGCTGCAGTCCAATTAAAAGTTCCGCTAGTTAAATCAATATTTGAATTTGTCATCAATCTACCAGGAGCTGGACAAGTTCCACTTACTACATAAACATTGTCAACCTCTAATAAAAACATGTCATTAGAAAAATTTTGAAAAGCAATATAAATAGTTTGTCCTGCAAATGACGTCAAGTCTAAACTCTTATTTTGCCAAGTATTAGATTCTCCAGTACTTGTGCCATTTCCTACAGTAACTAATGGTGTAGTAAAATTAGACGGTGCATTTCCTGAAGTAGAAACATAAACTTTGTATGAATCAGGGTATGTTACATCATATGCTCTAGCTTGCCAATATAAAGTTGAACTTCCAGTAGGCAAAGTGATAGCTGGACTAACCATCCAGTCATTAGAAGCACCAGCAGGTGTATACCAAGATGTACTTAACGCTACATTATTATCAAATTCTGATAAAGATTGAACCCATGCTCCGTTTACAAAATTAACAGCTGCATTTGGAGTTAAATTGTCCTGATTATAAAGAGTCCATTGTGAAAGTGGACCATTTACAGTTTCAAAACCAGATTGAAAAATCTGAGCATTTGATAAAAAAGGAAGTAATAATAATAGTAAAGATTTTTTCATATAAATAAGTTTTAAAGTTTATCCAAATTTAGTAATTATTTTGTAAAATAGATTTTTTTTAACGTATTATTTCAATTTTCTTCTATTTCGTTCCGAAATTATCAAAGTTAGTTCCCTTCCCGTTTGTCCTGCAACAGACGTATTTTCTTGTGCACGTCTTATTAAATAAGGCATTACGTCTCTAACAGGTCCAAAAGGTAAGTATTTGGCAACATTGTAACCATTATCGGCTAAATTATAACTTATATTATCACTCATACCATATAATTGGCCAAACCAAATTCGAGAATCGTCATTTGAAATGCCTTTTTCTCGCATCAAATTCATTAGTAAATAGGAACTTTCTTCGTTGTGAGTTCCAGCAAAAACAGCCATTTCAGTAATATTGTCCAACATATAGTTTAATCCTTCATTAAAATTAATATCAGTAGCTTGTTTGGTTTCGCAAATTGGGTTTTTATACCCTTTTTCTTCCGCGCGTTTAGCTTCTTTTTCCATGTACGCCCCACGAACTAATTTCATACCAATATGATATCCTTTTTCTTTTGCTCTTTGATGAAGTGCTTTTAAATAAGGCACTCTGTCCCATCGGTATAATTGTAAGGTGTTGAAAATAATTGCTTTTTTGGTGTTGAATTTTTCCATCATACGCTCCACTACTTCATCTGCAGCATCTTGCATCCAAGTTTCTTCACCGTCTATTAATAATTGAACGTCATTTTCAAACGCATATTGACAAATTTTTTCAAATCGTGCCACTACTCTATTCCATTCTTCTTGTTCTGTAGTGCTTAACGTTGCTTTTATGCCTACTTTTTCATATAAATCAATTCTTCCCAATCCCGTAGGTTTAAAAACAGCAAACGGAATGGCATTGTTTTCTTTCGCAAAATCAATGGTTTTTAATGTCATTTTTAAACACGCATCAAACTGAGCTTCTTCTTCTTTTCCTTCTACGGAATAATCTAAAACTGAGGAAACGCCTTTTGTATGCATTTTTGCAACCACTTGTAAACAATCTTGTTCGCTAACGCCACCACAAAAATGATCAAATACGGTTTTTCTTATGATACCTTCAACAGGTAAATGAAATTTCAAAGCGAAATTAGTTAAGGAAGTACCTATTTTTACCAATGCTGGTTTCCCAATCATCTGAAATAAAAAGTGCGCTCTGTTTAATTCAGAGTTAGATTTAAGCGAAAATGCTTTTTCTGTATTGTTAAATATTTTATCCATTATTATTAAATACACATTAAGGAATGCAAATATACTTATTGAACGAATGATTTCTCATATTTTTTAATTTATTTTGTGAAGAATTTATAAACTGTACAATGACACCAATTCAATCTAATACATATACCATTTATTTTAACGAAACCAGTTTTTTGTATTTAGAAAATCTGCTGCAACCAGATGTGTATTCTAAAATTTTTGTTTTAGTAGATGAAAATACAAATGAATATTGTTTGCCATACTTTTTGTCTAATTTACCTACTGAAATTGAGATTGAAATTATTGAAATTGAAGCCGGCGAAGAAAACAAAAACATGTATACGTGTATAGATTTATGGCACACGTTAATTGATTTAGAGGCGGACAGAAAAAGTATACTATTAAATTTAGGTGGTGGCGTAATTACAGATATTGGTGGCTTTGTAGCCAGCACGTTTAAAAGAGGTATTGATTTTATTAATATTCCTACGACTCTTTTAGCTATGGTAGATGCTTCAGTTGGTGGAAAAACGGGTGTTGATTTAGGCAATCTTAAAAATCAAATTGGAGTAATTAACGAACCTAAATCTGTTGTTATTCTTTCAAAGTTTTTAGAAACATTACCATCAAATCAAATGCGTTCTGGATTGGCTGAAATGCTAAAACATGGTTTAATTTACGATAAGTTATATTGGGATAAATTAAAAAACTTAAATGACTTAAATACAGATGATTTAGACATTTTAATAAAACAATCAATTGAAATAAAAAACGAAATTGTTTCTCAAGATTTAAAAGAAAACGGCATTAGAAAAGCATTAAATTTCGGACATACATTAGGACATGCTATTGAAAGTTATTTCTTAGAATCTGAAGATAAAAAACAATTGCTTCATGGCGAAGCTATCGCTGTTGGTATGATATTAGAAAGTCATATATCCTACCAATCGAATTTCATCTCTAAAGATGATTTTGCCGAAATAAAATATATAATTACCGATATTTTTGAAAAAATAATATTTAATGAATCTGACATCCAAAATATTATGAATTTGTTGATTTTCGACAAAAAAAATGAGTTTGGAAACGTTCAATTTACTTTATTAAATAAAATTGGTGAAAGTAAAATCAATCAAATAGTTGATGAATCATTGATTTTATTGGCCTTTGAAGATTATTTTAAGAATTAATTTTTTTTTCATTTACTTCTTTTTTTAGTAATATTATTTTTACTTTTGCTCAACAAAAATGGCGTGTGTTTTCAATTAAATAATATAGTAGCAGTCTAATGAATACAAAATATTCCGACCTTATCAATCAAACTTTCTATTTTCCACAGGAAGAATTTACTTTGAATAAAGATAATTTGCATTTTCATGGTATTGATTTGATGAAATTAGTAGAACAATATGGTACGCCATTGAAATTTACGTATTTACCAAAAATCTCACAAAACATTAATAGAGCTAAAATGTGGTTCAGAAATGCTATGGAAAAGCATGGATATGAAGCCAAATATTTTTATTGCTATTGTACCAAAAGTTCTCATTTTGAGTTCATTTTAAACGAGGCTCTAAAAAACAATATTCATATTGAAACGTCTTCCGCTTTTGATATTAATATCGTTGAAAACCTTATGGAACAAGGTAAAATCAATAAGAATTCTTTTATCGTTTGCAATGGTTTCAAACGTGATCAATATGTGACTAATATTGCCCGATTAATTAATAATGGACACAAAAATACTATCCCTGTCATTGATAATTTTGAAGAATTAGATTTACTTCAAGACCAAATTGATGGAAAATTTAAAATTGGAATTAGAATTGCAGCCGAGGAAGAACCTAAATTCGAATTTTATACGTCACGGTTAGGTATCGGATATAAAGACATTTTACCCTTTTATAGAAAACAAATTGCTGAAAATAAAAAAGTAGAACTTAAAATGCTTCACTTTTTCATTAATGCCGGTATTAATGACACGGCTTATTACTGGAATGAATTGGTAAAGTGTTTGAAAGTTTATATTGCCTTAAAAAAAGAATGTCCATCTTTGGATAGTTTAAATATTGGTGGTGGTTTTCCTATTAAAAATTCATTAGCTTTTGAATATGATTATCAATATATGGTTGATGAAATATTGAACCAAATAAAAATAGCATGTGATGATGCAGAAGTTGATGTACCTCATATTTTTACTGAATTTGGTTCGTTTACTGTTGGAGAAGCAGGTGGTGCTTTATATCAAGTTTTATATCAAAAGAAACAAAATGATAGAGAAAACTGGAACATGATTGATTCTTCATTTATTACTACCCTACCCGATACATGGGCAATTAACAAACGATTTGTCATGCTTGCCGTAAATCGCTGGAATGATATTTACGAAAGGGTACTTTTAGGTGGTTTAACTTGTGATGGAGACGATTATTACAACTCCGAGCAACATATGAATGCAGTATATTTACCAAAATATAATAAAGAAAAACCTTTATATATTGGCTTTTTCAATACAGGTGCTTACCAAGAAAGCATTGGCGGTTATGGCGGGTTAAGCCACTGTATTTTACCACAACCCAAACACATATTAATTGATAAAGATAAAAACGGAATTTTTGCTACTGAAGTTTTTTCTGAACAACAGAATGCTGAACAAGTCTTAGAAATTTTAGGATATAACAAAAACAAAAACGAAAATAAATAAACCCCATGAGTAAAGGACCAATTAGTCAGTTTATAGAAAAACATTATTTACATTTTAATGCAGCTGCTTTAGTGGATGCTGCAAAAGGATATGAAACTCATTTGTTAGACAACGGTAAAATGATGGTAACTTTAGCGGGTGCCATGAGTACTGCTGAGTTGGGAAAATCATTAGCAGAAATGATTCGACAGGATAAAATTCATATCATTTCTTGTACAGGTGCCAATTTAGAAGAAGATATTATGAATTTAGTGGCACACAATTCATATAAAAGAGTACCTAATTATAGAGATTTATCTCCAGAAGAAGAAAGAGAGTTATTAGACAATCATTTCAACAGAGTTACAGATACGTGTATTCCTGAAGAAGAAGCATTTCGTCGTTTGCAACAACATTTATATGATATTTGGAATAAAGCAGATAAAAACAATGAAAGATATTTTCCGCACGAATTTATGTACCAAATGATAAATTCTGGAGTATTAGAACAATATTATGAGATTGACCCTAAAGATTCTTGGATGGTTGCTGCGGCTGAAAAAAACTTACCTATTGTTGTTCCAGGTTGGGAAGACAGTACAATGGGTAATATTTTTGCATCATATTGTATTAAAGGTGAATTTAAAGCATCAACTACAAAAAGTGGTATCGAATACATGATGTGGTTGGCAGATTGGTATCCAAAAAATTGTGCAGGTAAAGGAATTGGATTTTTCCAAGTTGGTGGTGGAATCGCAGGAGATTTCCCAATTTGTGTTGTGCCAATGTTATACCAAGATATGGAAATGCATGACGTACCATTTTGGAGTTATTTCTGTCAGATTTCGGATTCAACTACAAGTTATGGATCGTATTCTGGAGCGGTTCCAAATGAAAAAATTACTTGGGGAAAATTAGATGTTGATACCCCTAAATTTATTGTAGAATCTGACGCAACTATAGTGACGCCACTAATCTTCGCTTACATCTTGGGATGGTAATAAGAAAAAAAAAAGTTTTAAAAAAATTTAAATTTTAAAATTAGAATACTAAATTTGACAATTAAAATTGATTAAGGCAAACAAGAAATGAAGAGAGTAATTGTAGAGTACGCAAAATTAACAAACGAAATTTTAAACCTATTGGTTGAAAAATTTCCTGATGGATATGATGATTCGGATATTATTCGTTTCAAAAATGCTAAAAATGAGACCATTGAGGCAGTTGAAGTGAAAACAGAAGATACTATTTATTTAGTAAAAGTAAGCATGAAATTGGCAGACAGAATTGAAAATTTCGATGAAGAGGAAGACTTTATTACTCCTGAAGTAAGTATAGATGCTATTAAAGATTTAGGTATTGATGATGACGAAGAAGACGAAGAGGAAGAAAAAATTGAATTAGATGATGAAGAAGATGCCGACGGAAATAAAATAAAAGCAGATTCTGAAGAAGATGATGAAGATTAAAAAATAATACAAGCATAAAAAAATCCCGTTTAGTAATTAAACGGGATTTTTTTATAATTCTAACTATTACAATTCTTTAAAAATTGTGTGCATCAAACGTTTTTTGTCGTTAATGCTTTCTTCTAAAGAAATCATAGTTTCAGTTCTGTAAACCCCATCAATATCATCAATTTGGAAGATAATATCTTTTGCATTTGCAGTGTCTTTCGCTCTAATTTTGCAAAAAATATTAAATTTACCAGTAGTTACAGAAGCTACAGTTACAAATGGAATTTCGTTAATACGCTCTAAAACAAATTTTGTTTGCGAAGTACTATTTAAAAAGATACCAACATAAGCTATAAATGAATAGCCTAATTTCTCATAATCTAAGGTTAACGAAGAACCTTGAATAATTCCTGCATCTTCCATCTTTTTTACTCTAACATGCACCGTACCAGCAGATATTAATAACTTTTTAGCGATATCTGTGAAAGGGATTCTAGTATTGTCAATTAACATATCTAAAATCTGGTGATCTACTTCATCTAATCTAAACTTACTCATAATCAATCTATTTTTCTTTTAATTCTAAACTTTAATAATGTCGCCAATTTTTGGAAAGTTTCGGTTTTCAAATGCATACAATTTATTTTCAAAATCAATGGTTTGATGTGCGAAAAAGGAGTCTAAATTTTCAATCTGAATAATTTCAGGAATAAATGTTATTTTTCCTTCTGATAAAACTTCCTTATATTGAACTGCAAATTTAATATTTTTTTCTACATTATTGTCATTAATTCTTACATTTTTGAAAATAAAATCATAAAAACATTTATTATTTTGATAAATATTCAAATAATTCCCTAAATCGTTGCTAACTATATCGTTTTCGTTAATAAATGAAATTGCGGCATTTAAAGCGATAAAAACAAATTTTCTAACCTCGTCTCGATTATAATCATTGGCATAATGTCCGGCTTCAAATAAAATGGTAGGAAATCCCCTACTCGTAAAATAATCGCCTGTGCAATTAATATTAAAGGAATCGTCAAATCTTCCTACTTGCTTGGGAATGTGTTTTTGTAATTCGTTATTAATGCCTACAATTACAGCAGCAGCTTGTTCTCGAATCGAATTAAATGTTCGTTCTTCGTTATAGGATGCTGTTAAAAATGACATCGTTGCAGGTTTCTGACTTTCTAACAAGCCAAAAATAGTACGTTGGTCGTGTAGATTAAAACAATAATCAGGAGTAAAAGTTTCTAAAACTGTCCGTAATACCATACTTTCAGGTTGTGTACAATCAAAAGCATCTCTGTTTAAATCTACGCCATTGGTATTTTCTCTTGTGTAAGCTGCTGCGCCGTCTGGATTCAAAATCGGTATTATATAAAAGGTAACTAATTTTGAAAGACTTTCAAACTCATTTTCGTTATGATGTAAATAGTGTAAATAATCAATCAGACCTTTTGTTGTTGTACTTTCATTCCCGTGCATTTGCGACCAAACTAAAATCTTAACCTTTCCTTCTCCAAATTCAATGGCTTTTATAGGTTGTTGTTTTACAGAAAATCCAACGGTAGAAATTTTAAATGCAGAAGGTAATGTTTCTAAAAAAGAATCTAAATGAGTAGCTGTAACGTATCTTCCTTGAATCGATTCGTACAGATATTTGGTTGCTAATTGTAAATTATCTTTCATATTACAAATGTAAATATATTTCATTTTACATTTGTAAACAACAAAAACCATCGAATAGAAATAAAATTAACAACAATTAAAGTGTGAAATTTCACAACTGTAAACAAGTTTTTATTTGTTAAATTACTTTACTTGTTTTCAGTAACTTAAAGTGTTTTATATAAACTATAAATTAGTATAATTAGTCGAAATAAATACAGAAATGGTTGTTTTGTTTTTATATTTTAATAATTATTTGTTACATTTGTAAACAATATTTTTATTTTAATTAAGATGATAAATACAGACGACTTCGTAAAACGATTAGAAACTATTTTTGAGTATTATGGTTTATCGGCTTCTCTTTTTGCAGATAAAATTAATGTGCAACGTTCAAGTATTTCTCACCTACTTTCTGGAAGAAACAAACCTAGTTTAGATTTTATATTAAAAGTATTAGAAAATTTTCCCGAAGTAGAATTATTGTGGCTGCTAAATGGAAAAGGAAGTTTTCCAAAAGGAGAAATGGGTTCTAATGAAAAATTAAATGTTTCGTCTGAAGAAAAAACAGAACAAGAAATCGATTTGTTTTCTCAAGAAACTCCTGTATTAGAAACTCATTCTGAAAAAAAATCAACTACACCAAAATTCCAAACCGAAGTTAAACCGATACATTCGGATTCAAAAATAGAACGAATTGTAGTCTTTTATTCTGATGGAACGTTTAAGAATTACACGCCTTAACGGGTATAACTAAAAGCAGGCACTTTCCCTTTAATAGTTGTAAATAAAGATTCTAAGTAAGCAGAATCTTTCTCAAATTCGTTAGTTACGGTAAAGGCATCAAAAACAATTACTTGTTTGTTTTCGTAATCAAAACCAATTGGAATAATAGGTACATTTGCTTTTTGAGCAATGTAATAATAGCCAGATTTCCATTGTGTTACCTTTTTTCTCGTACCTTCTGGCGATAATGACAAGCGCATGATTTCTTTTGAATCAAATATCTTAGCAATGGCTTCTACTTTATTTTCGGTTTTATTTCTATTTAAAGGAATACCGCCCATCCATTTTAAATAGGTACCCAACGGAAAACGAAACAATTCTTTTTTGGCTAAAAAATTAATTTCTATCGGATAGGTTCCTCTAAAAAACACCCCAATAAAAAAATCAAACCAACTGGTATGAGGTACAACAATTATTACGCATTTTTTAATTGAGGGATCAAATTCACCCTTAACTTTCCAGCCCATTATTTTAAAAAACAGAAGTCTATATAGAGAATGTTTCATTCTTTTACATTTTGAGAAAAAACAAAAATAAAGTATATTTACGTAATTTATATGATGATGTTTAAAAAAATACTCAGCTACTTCTATCCTATCACAATTTATAAGGAAACTTCAACAATTAGCAAGTCAATTGAAGTGACTTTATACAATGGGAAAATGCTGCTAAACACCGAAAACACGAATTATTCCTTCGGAAGTTTGCAATCAATATTAAAAACAGGACTTTTAGATATTGGTGCAACTGAAATTAGCAGAATGGAATCCGTATTAATATTAGGTGTAGCAGGCGGTAGCGTCATACAAACCTTAGTCTCTGACTTTTCGTTTTCAAAAAAAATCACAGGCGTAGAACTAGATCAAGAAATTATTCAAATCGCAAATTCGTATTTTAATTTAGATAAAATTCCTAACTTTAAATGTGTTATTGCTGATGCCGAAAAATTTGTTCAAACAGATACAAGGCACTACGATTTAATTATTATTGACATCTTTAGAGATACTGAAATGCCAGAGTTTTTATTTCAAGAAAGCTTTATTAGTAATAGTAAACAATTACTTAATAAAAACGGGTATATCTTATTTAATACGATGCATTTAAATAGAAATAGCAAAAACACTATTGATAAATTTTTGATGTATTTTAACTCAAATAGCTACAGTAAAAAAGTGCTAAAGAATGTAGAAAGATATAATGATGTTATTATAATAAAAAGGTTTAAAATTTAAAAAAAATGAGACACTTTTTAAGAAAACTTTTATTAGGAAAAATTACAAAGGACGATAAACCGCTTTTAAAAATAAACCCTATACAGAAGCGTATCCTAAATATCCAATCCATTTGGAATAATGATCATCAAGAAGACAATGGCATTGAGAAAATATTTAGATTGTTTTTATCAATTTCACAATTAGTATTCCCTGGTGTATATATTAAATATATATTTTCTAGAAAAAATTATGAGTATCAAGACATTGCAATGGATTTTTACATCATTTTAAAATTAGTATTTCCAATTTACATCTTAAAAAATAACTTACAAGATCAAAATATAATAATCTATATAATGGTATATGTTTTATTGGAAACTGTTTTATATATTCCTACATTAATTTTTGCTTCAGATATGCTTTCACGTCCTCGTTCCTATAAGCGTTCGATGTTGTTGCTGTTCTTAAATTATTTAGAAATTGTTTTTGCATTTGCTGTATTGTACACGTTAGGTGACAATATGAATAAACCGTTTACTCATTGGTTTGATGCCATTTATTTTAGTATAATTACAGCCAACTCTGTTGGGTATGGCGATTTCTATCCAATTACACCGTTTGCCAAAGTATTAGTAAGTATTCAAGCTATGTTCTTTCTATCTTTTGTGGTTTTGTTTTTAAATTTCTTTTCAGCCAAAGTAAAAAACAAAGGCTATTTTGATAATGAAGATTAATATAAATGATGGATAACCAATTTATTTTTTGTTTAGAAGCCGTTTCAGATATCGAAAAGGTTAGTACTACCGATATTCAGCACCAATTAGAACGCTTGGCTTTGAATTACGAAATAGCCTCTATTTATAAAGCTTGCGATACGATTGAAGGCCTAGAAGAAAGTTTGTCGGCACTACTCTACGACGATCATAATTTCACGAATTATGAAATTATTTATTTGGTTATGGAAGGCGAAGACAATGCTATTTGTATTTACGACTATTATTATAGTTTAGATGAAATTGCCGAACTTTTTGAAGGCAAAATGAAAGGAAAAATCATTCATTTTGCTAATACCAAAACCTTGGAATTAATCAACGATGAAGCGCAGTTTTTCTTAGATGTAACGGGTGCGAAAGCCATTTCTGGTTATGGTGCAAAATTTGATAATTTAAAAAGCTATGCATTAGACCAAGAATTTTTTAAATTGTTTCAAGACAACGAAAATATAGACGAAGTGGTTGAAACCCTTTTTGAAAAACACTATGCGCTTTGTAAAGTATTAGATTTTAGATTGTATTATTAAACTTGTTGAACTCGTTTCAGTATATACTATTTCAGTTTTGTTATTTTGTTGTTGCTTAAGATTAATTTTGTTGTAGTCATCATTGTCGGACAACACCTTGGATCGTCATCAGTATAATCAAGTCCTTCAAGAAAGATAACGCCATTATCAATTCTTTTTAATTCATTTCTTGAACCAAAATTTCCTCCAAATTCATCTGAGTGGTCTGCTATTGTAAAAGCATTTCCTGAATTAACAAAAATGATAATCCCAGAGATTTCACTAATGGCATTTCCCCCTCCTCCATTATCTTCCCAAGTCGGTTCCAAGCTATAGTCAACAACACTATCTATTAAGCCGTCACCATTTAAGTCGCCAAATTTAATAATAAAATTGTTAAGTTTTCGCCCACCTGAAATATCCGGTAAATATTCCAAAAATGTTTTTTCTAAATCAGCTTTCTGATTAAATCCTGCAATAGAATCTCTCAAGACAATTATTTCAGTATCCTTTTTTTGGATTTCAATTTCTTTCACTGAAAGAGTTTTTTTAAGTTTAATTGCTTCTAATTTATTCTCTTCAATGATTGAGTTTTGTCTCAATATTTGACTTTCTAAATCTAGAATGAAAACACTATTATTTTTTATTTGAGTATTATTAGTATTTATTATTTGTTTTAAGCTGTCAATTCGATAATTTAATGCTATAATTTGTTCTTTTTTATTTTGCGAAAATGTATGATTAAACATAAAAAGTAATAAAAAAGCAATAAATAGTTTAGTTTTCATAAGTATAAAATTATTTAATATTTTATAGAATCTATTGTACTAGAAATTAGTTATATTTCTATCAAATATAATAAAATTTATTTAATGTTTTTTCTTACAAAATAAATTTTACTCAATTAATACTTGTAAAACCTAAATTACTTTTCAATAAGTAAAAACTATAATTAAAAGCATTTTATTAAACATGAAGTATCATTTTAAAAGGAGATAGTGTATAGATACTCCGTAGTTAGTGTATAGATAGTGTATGGATAGTGTATGGATAGTGTATTAAAGTATTAATTTCAAACTGAAAAAGTGTAAAAACAAGAAATTTTCAATAGTTTTTATAGGGCAATTCAATCCATCATACAATATATATGTATTTAATAACTTCTTGTTAAAACGTAATATACTTTACAAAAAACAATTAACTTTGCTACAACAAATTTTACAACTCAAAAATCATAATTATGAAAAAATATCAAATTTTATCCGTTTTACTTTTACTAACTCTTTCTGTTTCTGCACAGTTTTCTCAAAAACCATTGCCGTTTACTTATACAGATTTAGAACCTTTCATAGATGCGCAAACTATGGAAATTCATTATAGCAAACACCACGCGGTGTATGTAAAAAATTTAAATGCAGCAGTTGTAGGAACTGATGCCGCTAAAATGTCAATCACAGAGATTTTCTCGAATGTATCAAAATTGAGTCCAGCCATTAGAAACAATGCAGGCGGACATTATAATCACGAATTATTTTGGTCACTACTAACACCAATAAAAAACACGAAACCATCTACAGAATTAGAAAAAGCTATTACTGACACGTTTGGAAGTTTAGATGCTTTAAAAGAAAAAATTAATGCAGCTGCTACTTCTCGTTTTGGTTCAGGATGGGCTTGGCTTTCTGTTGATAAAAACAATAAATTGGTGGTGTCTTCTACGCCTAATCAAGACAATCCGTTAATGGATATTGCGGAAACCAAAGGAACACCTATTTTAGGAATTGATGTTTGGGAACACGCGTATTATTTAAAATACCAAAACAAACGTGCCGATTATTTAACCTCTATTTGGAACGTGATTAACTGGAACGAAGTAAGTGCAAATTATAAATTGGCTACTAAAACTAATTAAATTATAAAAATGAAAAAAGTATTTTTAGTTCTATTTTTATTCGGAACGCTATTTGTTGCAGCACAAGAAAGCACACCTACTTTAGAAAATATCGCATCTTTTGAAGGAAAAACAATTACTATTTGCGAAAAGGTAACCAGTATTTATGAAACAAAAGGCGGAAATGCACTGTTGAATTTCGGAAAACCTTTTCCAGACAATGCGTTTTCAGTAGTTATTTTTAAACTTGACCGAGAGGCATTTTCTTACGATCCACTGACGTTAGATACAAAAACCATTTGTGTTACAGGAACCGTAATACTATATAAAGGCAAACCAGAAATTATAGTTAAAAAGGAATCTGAGATTGTTGTAAAATAACTTAATTTATTTGACACGAATTTCACGAATTTTCACAAATTAATTCGTGGTAATTTGTGTAATTCGTGTTAAAAATTATTCTAACAATAAAACGGAATATTATACTAAGCGTCTCGCTTTTTCTAAATCTTCAGGCGTATCAATTCCTATACTTGCGTGAGACGTTTCAATCATTTTAATGCGTTTTCCGTATTCCAAATAACGTAATTGTTCTAGTTTTTCTGATGCTTCTAAAGACAACATCGGTAATTTAGCAAAGTCTAATAACGCTTGTTTTCTAAAGGCATAAATGCCAATATGCTTCATATATCGTACACCCACATTTTCCTCACGTTGAAACGGAATTACGGAACGAGAAAAGTATAAAGCAAACCCTTCTTGATCTGTTATTACTTTTACATTATTTGGGTTTTCAATTTCTGATTTATCTTTAATTTCAAACATTAACGAAGCCAAATCAATTTTCCTATCTGAATCATTTTGAAATGCCGTAACAATTTGTTCTAAAGGTGTTTTATTAATAAATGGTTCGTCACCTTGCACATTTATAACAATGTCTGCATCAATTTTTTCAACGGCTTCAGCAATTCTGTCGCTACCACTTTCGTGTTCTTTGATGCTCATTATTGCCTTTCCATTATGCAAAATAATTTCGTTATAAATTAAATCTGAATCGGTTACCACAAATACATCGTCAAACAAATTAGTAGCTACAGCCGCTTCATATGTTCGTAAAATAACTGTTTTTCCACCTAAATCTTCCATTAATTTAGCAGGGAATCGTGTAGAGGCATAACGCGCAGGGATGACAGCAATTATTTTCATTGTAAATGGGTTAAAGGTTTTGGGTTAAAGGTTTCGTTTTATTTCTAAAATTAACTTTAAACACCAAATGTATATTTAAAATTTTTCTATGTTTCTATGTGGTTTCAAAATTACTCAAAATTTTCATCTTTAAACCCAATTAAATATAACTTTTCTTTGGCTCTTGTTATTGCCGTGTACAACCATCTAATATAATCTCTATCTACGCCATTAGGTAAGTAGGGTTTTTCTATAAACACACTACTCCACTGCCCTCCTTGCGATTTATGACACGTAATCGCATAGGAAAACTTCACTTGTAGCGCATTAAAATATGGATTGCTTTTCACTTTTAAAAGTTTCTTGTATTTATGAATTTCGTCTTCATAATCTTTAGAAACTTCTTGATACAATAGGTTCGATTCTTCATATGTTAATGATGCGGCTTCACTTTCAATCGTATTTAAAAGTAAAACCGTTTCAAAAGAAGGTTCATTTGGATAATCCACCATTCTGATGGTAACATTGGCAAATTTAAATCCATATAATTCCTGAATATTTTTAATTTTTAAGACTTCAATAATATCGCCATTGGCAATAAAACCAGCTTGTGAAGTTTCGTTAAGCCAAAAATAGTTGTTTTTTACTACCATTAATAAATCGCCAGCCGATAAATCACTTTCTTTATCTAAAATTCGTTGTCTAATTTGTTGATTGTACTGATTGGCTCTTTTATTGGAACGCACAATGAATGCGGTGTCTTCTGTACTATAATTTCGATACGATTGATGAATGGCGTCTTCTATATCAAATCCATCATCCAATCGAATAATATCTTTAAACGATTTCAAATTAAACTTGAAATCATCAATAAAGTGCGATTTTAAAAGCGCTCGTAATTCGGTAGCATTGCTTAATATTCCTGAATTTTCGGCTTGTCGCATCACTTCATCCAATTCAATATGAACTATTTCTTTGTCGTAATTCACTTGTAAAGATTGAATATCCAAAGCAGGACTAATATCTGAATTCACTGGAGGTAACTGAGCCGTATCACCAACTAATATCAATTTGCAATTTTGCCCAGCATCAACATAAAACAACAAATCATCTAATAAAGAACCGTTTTCGTACAAACTCGTTTCGTTAGATTGATCGGAAATCATTGACGATTCATCTACAATAAAAATCGTATCTTTAAATTTATTGGCTTGCATCACAAAACCAACGCCACCATTTTTATTCTTTTTAGGAAAATAAATACGTTTGTGTATGGTAAAAGCAGGTTTTTCAGAATAGGCCGACATTACTTTAGCTGCCCGACCCGTAGGCGCTAACATTACCGATTTTTTATTAGCAACGCTTAATTGATTTACTAAAGTGGAAATCACAGTTGTTTTACCCGTTCCAGCGTATCCTTTTAATACAAATAGGTCGTCTTTTGATTGTAAAATATAGGTAGCAATTTTTTGAAAGAAAATATCCTGATTAGCAGTAGGCTGAAAAGGAAAATTATCCATTAAAATTTTATAAAATTGCGTTGGCGACATTCATTTTTAGTTTACGAACTTCAAATATAGCAAGGATTTTAAATATAATTTCATTTGAGGGTTTTTAATTCTCGTAAAAAATGTAAATTTGTAAATCAAATGAAAAATATGAATCAAGATATTACTCAAAAAACATATAAAAAATTATGCTTTGAGGTTGCAAATAGTAACCTTTCTTTTTGTGTTGTTGATATGATTTCGAACAAAATAGTTACTTATAAATCGTATGCTATAAACACTAAAAATGTTTTAGAAGAAGAATTATGGAAAGTTTTTGTGGAAAATCCAATTCTTGAAGAAAAGTATGATGATGTGTTGGTATTGCACAACTCAAATTTAAATACATTTGTGCCATCTTCTTTATTTGATCCCAATTATTTAGGTAGTTATTTACAATACAATTCAAAAGTATTTGAAACCGATTATTTTGCTTTTGATTATTTAGATACCTACGATTTAAATAATGTTTTTATTCCGTATACCAATATAAACAACTATTTATTAGACCATTACGATACGTTTGATTATAAAAATTGCAACTCCATATTTGTAAAGAAAGCGTTAGATTTTTCTAAAAATAAGGATACAAAACAAGTTTGGGTGCATTTTCAACACGATAGATTTGAAATTACGGTAACCAAAAACACAAATTTGTTATTGTTTAATACCTTTACATATAACTCGTTAGAAGATTTTATTTATTTTTTATTGTTCACTTACGAGCAATTACAACTAAATCCAGAAACAATTCCTGTGCAGTTTTTAGGTGATATTTCAGAAGAAAGTGATGCGTTTAAAATTGCTTATAAATATATAAGAAACTGTAGTTTGTTAGATGTTTCTAATTTAAAAACCGTTTTAGATGTTCCTGAAAGCGACCTATTAAAGCATTTTATTTTATTTCACTCATGAGAATAATATCAGGAAAATATAAAGGTAGACGTTTACAAGCCCCTAAAAACTTACCAGTCCGACCAACAACAGATATGGCCAAAGAGGCCTTGTTTAATATTTTAAATAACCATTTTAATTTTGGAGAATTAAAAATATTAGATTTATTTTCTGGAACAGGTAATATTGCTTATGAATTTGCTTCTCGTGGTGCCACACCTTTGGTAGCAGTGGATTCCGACATGGGTTGTGTAAATTATATACGAAAAATTGCAACGGAATTTGACTTTGATATCACACCAATAAAAAGTGATGTTTTTGCTTTTTTACAAAAACACAAAGGAAGTTACGATATTATTTTTGCAGATCCACCGTATCATATTGATCAAAAAGATTTTGAGAAAATTCCCGTTTTGATTTTTGAAAATGATATTTTAGACGAAGAAGGAATGCTAATAATTGAACATTCTAAAGATACGAAATTAGAACATTTAGATAATTTTTCTTTTGCAAGAACGTACGGCGGTACAACTTTTAGCTTTTTCGAATTACTAAGTGACGAAGACGAATTAGACGCGGTTACAGAAGATGATGAAAATGATGAATCAGAATAAAAGTCATTAAGGCGATAAACGGTCTATTTTCCAACTGAAATCTTCTTCTAATTTATAACGAATTCTATCGTGTAAACGATTGGCTCTTCCTTGCCAAAATTCTACTTCAACAGGTTTAACCAAAAAGCCACCCCAATTCTCTGGTCGTTTAATTTCGGAACCTGACACTTCTTTTTCTAAATTTTTTAATTTTTCATCTAAAAAAGCTCTTGAAGGAATTACTTCACTTTGATTCGAAACAATTGCTCCCAACTTACTGCCTTCCGGACGTGAATCGAAATAATTATCTGAAATAGTATCTGATGTTTTCTCAGCAATTCCTTTTATAATTACTTGACGCTCTAATATCGGCCAAAAAAAAGAAATACAAACATTTGGATGTTTTAAAATGGCTTTTCCTTTTTCTGAATTATAATTGGTGTAAAATATAAAACCTTCTTCATTGAATTTTTTAAGCAGTACTACCCTACTTTTCGGAAATCCATCCAAACCTATAGAAGAAACTGTCATCGCGTTAACTTCTCCATTTTCCTGTTCTTCTGCTTCATAAAACCAGTTGTGAAACAATTGAATCGCATCATCAGGAATGGTGTTTTCTAATAATTCGCTTTTGTCGTATGATTTTCTATAATCGGATAAATCTTTCATTTTTTTGGGTAAAGGGTGAAGGGTTTTAGGTTAAGGGTTAAAGGTTTTGGGTAAGAGAAATTAATTCTTATTCAAAACTTTAAAATTTAAATACCAAAACAAATTTGTAATTCCAAATGCGATAATTCCAATTGTTCCAAATAAATTTAATGAATTATCATTAGTCAAAATTAATACTATTGAAATTACTGGAAAAAGAATTGCCAATGTTATTTTAGTAATTTTTTTATTACGTATATTTTCTGAAAACTTTAACAAACTACAATTTATTAATGATATAACTGTTAAGGGAATTGAATATACAACAAGATACATAAGTGCAGCATTGTTATCTCCATTTTCAAAATATTTAGCAACAAAGTAAAGACTAAATAAAATAATTATAATTCCAATAAAATATAAAACTATTGCTTTCATTTTTGTGTTTCTCTGTCAATTTTTGTGAATCTCTGTGTAATACCTTTAAAATTCAAATTCTAATCCATCATCAGCAAGTAATACGTTTTCAAAAATTTCATTTGCTTCGGTTCTGAATAATTCAATATTTCCATATCGAGTTGAATAATGTCCTAGTAATAAAAGTTTTACGTCTGCTAATTTAGCAATTTTTGCAGCTTGTTTCGCAGTAGTATGCATAGTTTTTTCAGCTAAATGAGATTCGCTTTCTAAAAACGTACTTTCGTGATACAAAACCGTTGTGTTTTTAATTAACGGAATTAGATCTTCATTATACAAAGTATCCGAACAAAACGCATAACTTTTCGCTTCTTCAGGATCAAATGATAATTCTGAATTGGGTATGATTCTTCCATCATCTAAAGTAATATCACCGCCTAATTTTATTTTATTGTAATATAATTTTTCAACATTGTAATTTAAGATGGCATCAATATTCAATTTTCGATCTGTATTTTTTTCTTCAAATAAATAACCATTGGTGTATACTCTGTGTTTTAGTGGTATTGTAGTGACTTTTACTTTTTCATCTTCGTAAATAACTTCGCTTTCATTTGAAGTTAATTCGTGAAAAAATAAATTGTAAGAAGTATAAGCGTTACCTAATTTCAACAGCAATAAAATAGCTTCTTTAATGCCTTTTGGACCATAAATGTGCAACTCTTTTTCTCTACCCAATAACATAAAAGTAGAAATCAAGCCAATTAAACCAAAAAAATGGTCGCCGTGCAAATGGGAAATGAAAATATGTTCAATTTGCGAAAACTTAATTTTGTGTTTACGCAATTGTACTTGTGTGCCTTCACCGCAATCTATTAAAAACATATGATTTTTAATCTCTAAAACTTGCGATGTAGGATTGGTTATGGTTCTTGGTGTAGCGGCATAACAGCCTAATATTTTAATTTTCAAGTGAAATTAGTGTTGTTTTTGTTTCTTATTCTCGTTGTAAATATTCATAGAAAAAAGGAAGATTAATAAGACATTTGAAATTAATCTAAACCACTCAACTTTATTTTCTTGGTAAGAAATAATTATATTCAGCACAAATAAAATAATAGCTAATAGTAGAAAAAATAAGTTAAATTTGGCTCTAGTTGTCATTATTTATTGTTTTCTATTTTACTTAGTTTGATGATTTGCAGAATCATACTAAATGCTAATAATACATTTGTAGAAATAGCTAAAAAATTATATTCATTGGTTTTTAAACCAGAAAATATAAGCATTGCACTCAAAAAAGTAAATCCAAATAATAATCCTGTAAAAATGTATATTTTAGTTTGATTGGAAAGTTTCATATTTTAGAATCCTAAGTCACGTTCAATTTCTTCCATTTCAATAATATCGTGCGCTTCAAGTAACGAAGGAACTGTAGTAATTGTAGTTGGAACTTTATTAAAATCAATATCCTCTGCAACAACTACAAAAGATTTTTTATTTTTTTTATGTGCTTTTGCTAAATCTGAAAATTGCTTTAAGTTGCTTATTTCAAAGGATTTATCGTGTGTAATATCAATTATTAAATTAACTGGTTTATAGGAATTATATTGTTCAGTTAATTTATTTAAAAACACTTCAAAACTACTTTCAGTATCTTTAATTATGGTAGTATGACCTTTATGTTCTACTTTCATTTGAACTAATTTTTAATCTTACTCGCTAATAAATAAATAACTGCCATTCTCACCGCTACCCCATTTTCTACCTGATCTAAAATAACGGAATGATTTCCATCAGCTACATCAGAAGTAATTTCTACACCACGATTTATTGGTCCTGGATGCATAACTACAATTTCCTTATTTAGGTTATTTAATATTTCATTTGTTAGTCCAAATTGCTGTGTATATTCGCGTGTATTTGGAAAATAACTCACGTCAAGTCTTTCATTTTGAACACGTAACATATTTGCCACATCACACCATTCTAATGCTTTGATTAAATTGGGTTCATAAGTTACACCTAAAGAATTGATGTATTGAGGAATCAATGTTTTAGGCCCACATACTTTTACTTCAGCACCTTGCATTTGCAGGGCAAAAATATTGGAAAGCGCAACTCTACTGTGTAAAATATCGCCAACAATAACTATCTTTTTACCAGCAACTTCACCTAATTTCTCTCTTATGGTATAACTATCTAATAAAGCTTGTGTGGGATGTTCGTGTGCGCCATCACCTGCATTTACAATACTTGCTTTTACATGTTGCGATAAAAAATGTGCGGCACCAGGCGAACTATGTCGCATAACTACCATATCCACTTTCATAGCTAAAATATTATTTACAGTATCAATTAAGGTTTCTCCTTTTTTTACTGATGATTGTGCAGAAGAAAAACTCATTACATCGGCTGAAAGTCGTTTTTGAGCCAATTCGAAAGATAATTTAGTACGAGTACTGTTTTCAAAAAAGATATTTGCAATGGTAATATCTCGTAAAGAAGGCACTTTTTTTATAGGACGGTTGATTACTTCTTTAAACTGATCAGCGGTTTCAAGAATTAAATTAATATCATTCTTATTGATGTACTTTATTCCTAATAAATGATTGACGCTTAATTCTTTCATTTTATATGTGTTGTTTTCTTTAATTATTCAATCTCTTTACCTCAATATAAACGGCGTCTTCACCATCATTTTCAGCCCATTTTACTACTACTTTTTCATTATTGATGGCATCTACTTGTCGACCTCGATAATCAGGTTGAATGGGTAAATCACGACTAAAACGTCTATCAATTAAGGTTAAAAGTTCTATAGATTTTGGTCTTCCAAAAGATTGTATTGCAGTCAAAGCTGCACGAATACTTCTACCGGTATACAATACATCGTCTATAAAAACGACATTTTTGTCTTCCACTAAAAAATCAATTTGCGTTTGATTGGCTTCAAAATGTTTTTCGTTTCTTCTAAAATCGTCTCTAAAGAAAGTAATGTCTAAAAAACCCAATTTTAAATCGGAAACCTGATAATCGTTTTTTAAAATTTGTGACAATCTATTGGCTAAAAAAGTACCTCTTGGTTGAATTCCGATAAGAATAGTATTGGAGAAATCGAGATGCTTTTCGATTAATTGACAGGCCAATCGATGTAAAATGATGTTGACTTCTTTTGAATTGAGCAATGTTTTTTGACTCATATTGTGTATGTTGTGGCTACAAATGTAAGATATTTCAATTACATTATCAAAAGCAATTCCAAAAATCATTGTTTTTAAACACGGATTTAAGAAATTTTAAAAATTTATATAATTTTTTTAAATCTGTGTTTTAAAAGTTAAATCTATATGAAAACTTAAAAATTCATTAATTCTTTATATAATTTATGTGTTGGCAAGCCCACTACATTGGCATAACTTCCTTCAATTTTTTCAATTGCTACTAGGCCAATCCATTCTTGAATACCATACGAACCTGCTTTATCAAAGGGCTGATAATTGTTTAAATAATACTCAATTTCTTCTAAAGTTAACGAGGCAAAAGTTACTAATGTTTCATCGTGAAAAACAAGTTCTTTTTGGGTAGTTTTGATGCAAACAGAAGTAATAACCTTATGGGTTTTTCCCGACATTTCCGTTAGCATTTTTACTGCGTGAGAAGCGTCGATTGGTTTTCCTAATGCCTTATTTTCTAACCAAACAATAGTGTCTGAAGTAATTAAAACTTCGTTGTCTTGTAGATCGTTTTCAAAAGCACTGGCTTTTAATTTAGCTAAAAAATCAGTTATTTCTTCCGCTTGTAAATGATCTGGAAAAATCTCTTCAATTTCTTTTAACCTAATTTCGAAATCAATGTCTAATTCTTTTAAAAATTGCTGTCTTCTTGGTGACCCCGAAGCTAAAATAATTTTATAATTTTTGAATTTCTCGTTAAGCATATTGCATTGAAATTAATATGATTAGCAAAGACAACATAGTAGTAATTTGAACCATTCTCAAAATTCTAATTACCAAAAGGTACTCTTTGTTTAATTCGTATTGAAATAATTTGATTGCAACAAATAACAAAGGCGCAATAATAAATAGCATGAAATATCCTACAGCATAGAGATTATGTGCTAAATTTTCAACCAAATAATAAGTTAGATAACTAATAAAAAGGACTAACGAAGCCGTACCTATAATTTTTGCATTTTTACTTCCGAAAGAAGTAGCTACAGTTGAAATTCCAAAGGTAGCATCGCCTTTTTCATTTGTAATTGTTTTGAAAATTTCTATAGCAAATTGCAATAGGAAAATAAAAATCGCATAATCTGTAAGAATAGAAACTAACGTTTTCATGAAAAATTCATTACCACCATAAATAGCGGGTAAAATATTGAAAAAACTTATGTTTACTATAGATAATGCCGCTACAAGTGCTACAATTGCATTTCCTAAAATTGGAATTTGTTTTAATCCATTCGAATAAATATATAATAAAGCCGCACAAATGACAAATATCGTAGCAAAAGCCGGTTTATTGATAACACGACTCAAATAAAATCCAATTCCAACACCCAAACAAGTAAAAGCAAAATACAGATTATAGGCTGTTTTTTCAGAAATATGAGTTCCAATAACCATTTCATTTGGTTTGTTAATGTTGTCGGTATCTACATCAAAAATAGCATTAATTATGTAGCCACCTGCTAAAATAAAAAGGGTTGCAGAAACCAATAATACATACTGAAAATTGGATAAAGACTGCCAAAGCACTAAAGATTGAGGCGCACCTAAAGCATCTTTAAAATGAATATGATTCAAGAATCCGTATTTAATAATGAGTTGTATAAATGCAAACAGTACTAAATTTTCAATTCGAATTAATTTAAAAAAATGTTTCATAAAACTTGATAGAAATTAAAAAAACTTAGCATCAAAATCGTCCATCCATTTCCCTTGAACTTTTAAGACTTGTTCAATTACATCTCTTACAGCGCCTTTTCCACCATTTGCGTGAGAAATATATTTGCTTACACCTTTTATTTCCTGAACAGCATCTTGAGGACAAGTTGGTAATCCTACTTTTTGCATCACTAAATAATCCGGAATATCGTCTCCCATATATAGAATTTCTTCAGGTTTCAATTGATAGGCATCGCAAATTTCATAAAATTTTTCAACTTTATCTGGTGCTGCCAAATAGATGTCTTTTATTCCTAAATTTTGCAATCTAACACGAACACCTTCGTTACTTCCACCTGAAATGATACAAACTGGGTAGCCTTTGTCAATAGCCGCTTTCATAGCATAGCCATCTTTAATATTCATTTGACGAAGCAATTGTCCGTCTTCTGAAATATGAACCGTTCCGTCAGTTAAAACGCCATCGATATCAAAGATAAATGCTTTAATATCATTCATTATTTCTTTATAACTTTTAGCCATTTTGAATAGATTTTGTCAGAATTTTATAAATTTCTTTTAGATTTTCGTTTGTTAGAAAATCGATATGTTTTTCTATGGTTTTTTGATCATTTCTTACAGCTGGTCCCGTTTGTGCTTCGCTTGGTGAAAGTGATTGTATTTTTTGAGCGGTTTCTTTTATTAATGGCTGCAAAATTTCAAACGGTATGTTGTTTTCTATACAAATCGTATTTCCGATAGTATACAAATGATTCGTGAAATTACAAACATAAACGGCAGAAACGTGTAGTGCTTTTCGCTGTTCACCTGATATAGCGAATACTTTTTTTGATATTGTTTTCGCAACTTTTTCTAAAACAGTATAATCTGAAACATTTTCTGCTTCTAAACAAATTGGAATTTCAGAAAAATCAACTGCTTTGTTTTTGGTAAAGGTTTGTAACGGATAAAATACACCTTTATTATTTCTACTATCAAGAGCATTTAAATCAGAACTTCCCGAAGTATGAACTACTAACCTATTTTCAAATTGTAATTGAGACGATATGCTTAATATAGCACTATCTGAAACACAAATAATATAAACATCCGCTTCAGCAATTTTTGAAATATCAGATGTTTGAAGTGTTTCAGGAAAATCGTTTGATATCGTTCTAGAAAAAACCTGAACTACTTCTATTTCATCTGCTTTCGAAAAAGCTTGAAATAAATGAGTAGCCACGTTTCCTGAACCTAAAAGAATTACTTTTATCATGTGGCGAAGATAAACAATCGCAATAACAATATCAAATTTCAATTTTTTTCAACACAGATTAAAGAAATTTTAAGAATTATTATAAATTTAAAATCTGATTGCAATTAGTCAATATAATTAAAACTTAGTTTGGTAACGATTTTAAAAAATTAATATAATTTCTCAAATCTATGTTGTAAAAAATAATGGTAATGACTAATTTTGAAAAAAAAATCTGTAAAATGAAAATTGTTATTTCTCCAGCAAAATCTTTAAATTTAGATAAAGAACTCCCTACTTCATTATTTACGGAAGCGTCTTTTTTAAAACAAGCTGAAACCATTCAGAAAACGTTAAAAAAGAAAAAGCCAAAACAATTGATGGAATTAATGGCTATTTCTGAGAAATTAGCAGATTTGAATTGGCAAAGAAACCAAGATTGGCAACTGCCTTTTACGACAGAAAATGCACGACCATCAATTTATACCTTTGATGGCGAAGTGTACACAGGTTTAGATGTATATTCGTTACCTGTTGAGAAAGTTACCGTTTTACAAGATAAATTGCGTATTTTATCTGGATTATATGGCGTTTTGAAGCCTTTAGATTTAATGCAAGCCTACCGTTTAGAAATGGGTACTTCGATACAAATTGGTACTAAAAAAAATCTATACGAATTTTGGAAAAAATCAGTGACAGATTATTTAAATTCAGAATTAAATAAAGAGGAGTTGTTTGTAAATTTAGCCAGTAACGAATATTTTTCTGCTGTTGATGCTAAAAAAATAAAAGTTCCTGTAATTACTCCAGAATTTAAAGACTATAAAGACGGAAAGCTCAAAATGATTTCTTTTTTTGCGAAAAAAGCCAGAGGTTTAATGGTACGTTACATTATTGATACAAATGCAGAAACTGTTGATGATTTAAAAGGTTTCAACTATGAAGGGTATGCATTTGACAGTAATTTATCAGAAGGAAATAAATTGGTTTTTACGAGATAATTAATTATTCAACCAATTTTCTAATATTTTTTTTCCATCTGGAGTAAGAATACTTTCTGGATGAAATTGCACACCTCGAACATCGTAAACACTATGCTTAACTGACATAATTTGTTTATTTTCGTCAATTGAAGTTATAATCAAATTTTGTGGAAAATTGTCATTTGAAATTACCCAAGAATGATATCGTCCCACTTCAATTTCATTTGGTAAATTAGTAAAAATAGTATCGTTTTCAATAATCGTAATTTTTGATGCTACGCCGTGATATACCTTTTCTAAATTTATTAATGTACCACCAAATACCTCACCAATGGCTTGTAAGCCCAAACAAATTCCTAATATGCTTTTTGTTTTGGCATACGTTTGTATGACTTCTTTTAACAAACCTGCTTCGTTAGGAATGCCAGGCCCCGGAGATAAAACTATTTTTTCAAAAGCTTCTAACTCTTTTAATTCAAATTCATCATTTCTAAAAACAGTAACCGTTGCGCCCAAATCTTCCAAATAGTGGACTAAATTGTAGGTAAAACTATCGTAATTATCTATGACAACTATTTTCAAAATTAAATGGTTTTTAAAGTTATTATTTTACTTTTGTAAAAATATACTATTTTATGGAAAACGCAATGAAAATTGGAGATGTTGTTCAAGTTTTAGATGATAATTTAGAAGGTGTAATTTTACGATTTCAATCGGACAATTCAATTGTTATTGAAACTAAAGATGGATTTGAGTTAATATACAATCAAAAAGAAGTTATAAAAATCGCAAGTGATGCGCCTAAAATTAATTTTGAAGGCAACCTTTCTAAAGTATTAGCAGAAAAAGAAATTCCAAAAAAACCTGGTTCGGTTTTAACCAAATTGAGCAAAAAAGATCCAATGGTTTTTGAAGTGGATTTACATTTAGAAAAAATAATTACGGGAAAAAATCAAAATTTAACTAACTTCGATAAATTAAATATTCAACTTGAGGAAGCGAAACGAGCTATGGATTTTGCAATTTCTAAACGATACAATCGTGTAGTTTTAATCCACGGAGTTGGCGATGGCGTTTTAAAAAGCGAGTTAGAATATTTATTAAGACGTTATGAAAACATAGTAATTCAAGAAGCCAATTACGGAAAATATGGATTGGGTGCTATGGAAATTTATATAAAGCAAAATTAATTTGATGAAGAAAATATATTTAGATAACGCAGCCACTACTCCGTTACGTTCTGAAGTAATTCAAACGATGATAGATGTGTTGCAAAACGATTTTGGAAACCCATCTTCTACGCATAGTTTTGGTAGAAGTGCGAAATCGTTAATTGAAACCTCAAGAAAAACAATTGCAAAATATTTAAACTGTTCTGCTCAGGAAATCATTTTTACTTCAAGTGCAACAGAAGGAACAAATTGGATTTTAAGAGAAATGGTTAAAAATAATGGAATTAAAAAAATTATTACCAGCAAAATTGAACATCACGCCACTTTATATACGGTTTTAAATTTGCAAAAGGAATTTGGAATTGAAGTAGAATATATTTCCGTTTTGTCTAATGG
>JBFYPW010000003.1:0-37947 GCA_041303115.1 Flavobacterium sp. | reverse complement strand
GCGATACACGTTCAATTTCTTTTTCTCGTCCTACCACAGGGTCTAATTTTCCATCTTCAGCCATTTCAGTCAAATCTCTTCCAAAATTATCTAAAACAGGCGTTTTCGACTTTTTCGTAGTTTTATTTCCGCTATTGCTTATTGGATTTGGCATATCTTCTTTGTAATTTTCTTCTCCAGAATCGAAATTTTCAGCTCTTGGTGTATCTTTAAAAATATCTTCATTTTCGTTTGAATTCAGGCTCATATATATATCTTTTACATTGTCATAATTAATTTTCAACTTGTTTAAAAGCTTTGTTGTAGGATCGTTTTCGTTTTTTAGCATACATAACAACAATAAAGCTGTGCTTATAGAGGTAGTATTGAAAACTTTTGCTTCTAAAAATGTATATTTTAATGCTCTTTCTGCTTGGCGCGTTAAGTGTAAGTTTTTTTTATCGTTTGTTGACAGCCCATTTGGGTTTGCAGGACTTAAAATTTCTACTTTTTTTCTAAGTAAGTCAAAGTTAATATTTAATAAGTTTAAAATATCAATTGCACTGCCATTTCCATCTCTAAGCATGCCTAAAATTAAGTGCTCGGTTCCAATAAAATCATGCCCTAAACGTAAGGCTTCTTCTTTACTGAATTGTATAACATCTTTAACTCTTGGCGAAAAATTATCTTCCATAAAATCTTTAAACTATTTAAAAACGTGAGCAAAAACTATGAATTTTTCATAGGTAGTATGCATACTGCTAATTGACAAAAAAAAATCGAGAAATAAAAGTAAATTTTCTATTTATTTATTAATATTTTTTTCAATTATTGTTGATAAGTATTTCTATTTTATTGGAAATTTTAGTTTCAAAAAACACAAAAAATCGTATATTGGCACGTTTAAAAAAAATCAGTAAAAATTAAATAAATACCTATGACTGACGGAGAAAAGTTAATACCTATTAATATTGAAGATGAAATGAAGTCAGCCTACATCGATTATTCGATGTCGGTTATTGTATCTAGAGCATTACCAGATGTAAGAGACGGTTTAAAACCAGTTCACAGAAGAGTATTATTTGGTATGTATGAATTAGGAGTTTTTTCTAATAGAGCCCATAAAAAGTCTGCCAGAATTGTTGGAGAAGTTTTGGGTAAATACCACCCACATGGCGATACATCAGTATATGATGCTATGGTTCGTATGGCGCAAGAATGGAGTTTGCGTTATTTGATGGTTGATGGTCAAGGTAACTTTGGTTCGGTTGATGGTGATAGTCCTGCAGCAATGCGTTACACCGAAGCTAGAATGAGAAAAATATCTGAAGAAATGTTAGCAGATATTGATAAAGAAACTGTTGATTTTCAGTTAAATTTTGATGATACCTTAGAAGAACCTAAAGTGTTACCTACAAAAGTACCTACTTTGTTAATAAATGGAGCTTCAGGTATTGCAGTAGGTATGGCTACGAATATGGCGCCACACAATTTATCAGAAGTAATTGATGGAACGTTAGCTTACATTGATAATAACGAAATTGAAATTGATGAATTAATCAAATATATAAAAGCACCTGATTTTCCTACTGGAGGAACTATTTATGGTTATGAAGGGGTAAAAGAAGCTTTTAAAACAGGTAGAGGTCGTATTGTAATGCGTGCAAAAACTATGTTTGAAGAAGTAAATGGTAAAGAATCGATTATTGTAACAGAAATTCCATACCAAGTTAACAAAGCCGATATGATTAAGAAAACGGCTGATTTGGTTAACGAGAAAAAAATAGAAGGTATTTCTACTATTCGTGATGAATCGGATAGAACAGGTATGCGAATTGTTTATGAATTAAAACGTGATGCTGTTCCAAATGTAGTTTTAAATACGCTTTATAAATTTACGCAACTACAATCTTCTTTCAGTGTAAATAATATTGCATTGGTTAACGGAAGACCACAAATGTTAAATTTAAAAGATTTAATTCATTATTTCGTAGAACACCGTCATGAAGTTGTTGTTAGACGTGCACAATACGATTTAAGAAAAGCAGAAGAAAGAGCTCATATTTTGGAAGGTTTAATTATTGCATCAGATAATATTGATGAGGTAATTAAAATTATTAGAGGTTCAAAAGACGGAGAAGAAGCAAGAGCAAGATTGATTGAACGATTTAATTTATCGGAATTACAAGCTCGAGCAATTGTTGAAATGAGACTACGTCAACTTACTGGTTTAGAGCAAGATAAGTTAAGAGCAGAATACGATGAAATCATGAAATTAATTACTAGCTTGAAAGAATTATTAGCTAGTAAAGAATTAAGAATGCAAGTCATTAAAGATGAATTAGCTGAAATAAAAGAGAAATACGGAGATGAACGTCGTTCCTTAATTGAATATTCTGGCGGAGATGTTAGCATTGAAGATTTAATTGCCGATGAAAATGTAGTTGTTACTATTTCGCACGCAGGTTACATTAAACGTACTTCATTGTCAGAATACAAAACTCAAAATAGAGGAGGAGTAGGTCAAAAATCTGCAGGAACTAGAGATCAAGATTTCTTAGAGCATTTATTTGTAGCTACAAATCACCAATATTTATTATTCTTTACTCAAAAAGGAAAATGTTTCTGGATGCGTGTTTACGAAATTCCTGAAGGAACAAAAGCAAGTAAAGGAAGAGCAATTCAAAATATTATAAATATAGAACCAGATGATAAAGTAAAAGCCTACATCTGTACACAAGATTTAAAAGACCAAGATTATATTAAGAGTCATAATTTAATTATGGTAACCAAACAAGGTCAAGTGAAGAAAACCTCTTTAGAGAAGTATTCTAAACCACGTGTTAACGGTGTTGCTGCAATTACCATTAAAGAAGGCGATGAATTATTAGGGGCAAAATTAACCAATGGTGAAAGTCAAGTATTAATAGCTGGTAAATCTGGTAAAATGGTTCGTTTTGAAGAAGCTAAAACACGTCCTATGGGAAGAACGGCTTCTGGAGTTAGAGGAATCACTTTAAAAGATGAAGCTGACGAAGTAATTGGAATTGTAACTGTTAATAAAGACGATATTAATGAAACACAAATTTTAGTTGTAACTGAAAATGGATACGGAAAACGAACCAAATTAGTTGATGACGATGGTGAAGATGTGTACAGAATTACAAATCGTGGTGGTAAAGGTGTAAAAACCTTAAATATTACTGAAAAAACAGGTTCGTTAATTGCAATTAATAACGTAACAGATGATGATGATTTAATGATTATAAACAAATCGGGATTAACTATTCGTATGATGGTATCTGACCTTCGTGTTATGGGTAGAGCTACTCAAGGAGTTCGATTAATTAATATTAAAGGAACCGATTCTATCGCAGCGGTAACAAAAGTGTTACGTGAAGATGAAGAAGTAGTTGAATTAGATGAAGATGGAAATCCAATAGAAGTATTGGAAGCTGAAACCTCTGACGAAGAAACACCAGAAAATAATGATTCAGATGTTGAACCATACAATAACGAAGAATTGGAATAATTTTTAAGCCCAATTCGTTGGGCTTTTTTTAAAACTAAAATAGTAACGAAATGAAAAAAATTGTATTAGGGGCTTTACTGTTGACTTTTGCATCAACTTACGCTCAAAAAGATGAATTAAAAACATTAAAAAAGTTGTATGATAAAGACCAATTGTCTGCTGATGATTTTTCTAAATACAAAGAAACCGTTTTAAAGTTAGAAACTGTTGCAACTTCCGAGAATGATAAAGTTGCAGCGAATTTCTATAAAGCCATGCAACCATTAGCAGAAATGTCAACTATGGGAGCTCAACCTAATCCAATGATGATTCAGAAAATATTTACTCCTGAAGCATTTACAAGTATGGTAGAAGCTATGCGTAAAACACTTGATTTTGAAGTAAATCAAGAGAAAAAGGTATTTACAGATGAAATTAAAAATACAATTGATTCTTTCAAACCTGTTTTTTTACAAATGGCATTTGCATATAATTCATCTAAAAAATACAAAGAAGCATCAAGAGTTTTTTATAACACTTATCAGTTAGACCCAACAGATGTTGCAAATTTAGAAAATGCATCAATTACTGCAATGCAAGCTGAAGAGTATATAGATGCAGAAAAATATTACAGAGAAATTAAAGCAGTTGGCTTAAAAGGTACAGGAAAAGGTAAGTTCGCTATTACCGAAGCTAGTTTAGCCAAAAACATTGCATCACTTTCATTTTTCAACAAAAATGATGAACAAGCAAAATTAGATTTTTTGGAGGCAATTAAATTAAATCCTGAAGACATCCAAATTCAAATGGATCATGCTGCAATTTATTACAGAAATAATGATATTGTAACGTATCAAAAATTAATTGAAGGCATTTTAGAGAAAGATCCAAACAATGCTCAATTACAGTACAATGTAGGATTCTTAATGTTGGCAGATGATACAAAACTTGTAGATGAAATTAATGCCAATTTAAAAAATACAAAAATGTATAATGAGTTAAATACAAAAAGGAAAGCAATGTATTTAAAAGCATTACCTTATTTTGAAAGAGCACATCAATTAGATGTGGCAAACCAAGATATGAAAACAATTTTAAAATTGAGTTATGAAACTTTAGGAATGAAAGATAAAGCAGCTTCTGTTAAATAAAAAAATCCCCAATGAAAATTGGGGATTTTTTTTATTCTTTAAAAACCATATCAATACACATTACTGCTGCAATTAGCAAAGGACGAAGTTTGCTTTCTTCAGCTACATCTGTAATATTTATTACATAGTTATCTGCGCTTGTAAAAAATTCTTTTCCTAAACCAGCCCATTTTTTAGAAACATTAGCCAATTCTTTATTGTCTTTATTAAATTTAAAGTCCCAGCCTGTCCATTTACCTTGTAATGTACATAAATGTTTGTCTTGATGGTCGTGTACTTCAAATCGGCCACCAAATGAAAAGAATTTCTGTTTAAACACACCTATTTTTCTTCCACCACCATCAAAAACGTCAATATCGGAACGAAAAATTGTCACGCCTCTTTTAATTTGAATGGTTAATTCGCCAGACGCAGTCCTGATTTCAATATCAAAAGGGGTCATTCTTTTGTAATCTGTAAAACGAAATAATTTTGTAAAAAAGCCCAAATTTGGTTCTCTACAAGTTAAAACTAGTTCATTGTTTTCTGGATTAAAAATATCATAGTTATTGGATGCTTTGAACATTCCAATTTGTTCTTTTACAAGAAAAATATTTTGATTAAAAATTGGATTCATATTTATTTTTTTAAGGTTAATTTATAAATTTTTGATTCTAAAATTTCTGTATCATTGTCTTCGCAAAGTAAAAAATGAATTTCTGTATTATTGTTTTCGAATAATGTAATTCCTTCAAATTTTTGTGAATTTGATATAATTTGCGTTTCTATAATTTCAAATGTATCACTTTTCATTTTTCCAATAATCGAACCTAATACTTCTCCGTCTTCATAAGTTGAAACAGTATCTTCTGCGGTTGCTAAAAAATAAATGAAATTATCTACTAAAATAGCATCCGTAAATGAGACTTCAACATTTTTTATTTTTGGTAATTTTACAGAAACAAAATGTTTTGATAGTGAAGCATTATCAGGAATAATAAAAATTCCATTTTTGCTATTTTTTCCATTACCTCTTTGAAATAATAACATGGTTTTGTTTACGCAAATAGCTCCCTCTATATTAAGTTCGTCATCGTTTAATGAAGCTAATTTTCTTAAAAACTCATACAATATAGACAAATCATTTTTTTGTAAAGCATCGTTTTCTAGGTTTAAAGAAAACATTGTATTTCGTTGTACCGTAGAACCAGAACCAAAAATAAAAAGTTGATTTCCAAAATGAGTCAAAGCTTCTAAGTCTAATTTGTCTTTTTTGGAAATATTTTCTTGCGGATTATCTACTAAAGGGAATTTAAGAACTAATTTTTTGTCAATTATATATTGATATAAATAAGTACTATTGTCTGAAATAATAAATAGTACATTTTGATAATAAATTAACCCAGAAGCTGAACCAATACCTTTTATATGTTCGAATTCAGTCAATACATAATTCTTCATATCAGTCAAAACTTTCTATTAATAATAAATTACCTTTTTCGTGAGTGATTGTTATTATTCCGTCTTCGCTAACGTGATTGCTGCTTCCTGTTCGATAACCTAATTCTAAATTTTCATTTTCTAATTTGTAAAATAAATTTTCGGTACAAATATTTTCTACTTTTCCTAATGGAATTAACGAAATAATACTGTTTTTTGGATACCATTTTTTGAAAGAATTTGGCAAGAGAAATACTTTTGAATGGTCATCAAATAAAACAATTTTTAATTGATTTCTGTATGATGCAAGTGTGGAAAAGTTGTTTAAAGTATGATCTGCTCGTTTGCCAGTTGCCCATACTACATTAGCCGCTTTATGTCCTTTTTGAATTAAAAAATCGAATGCTTTTTCCAAATCTGTTTTATTTTGATCTGGAGTATGAATAATTTCAATTGGATAATGATTTTCTTTATAAAATTTAGCATCAAAGTTTCTATCAAAATCACCTAACAAAACATCTACTTTTATGCCTAAATCCAAAACACGTTCTATAGCCGCATCTAAAACAATTACTAATGGCGACCATTCTAAAAGTTGTCCTAAAAGTTCGGTATTACAAGCCAAACCATTTGCAATAATTAATGCTGGCTCTTGGTCGTCGCGAACAATATGATGTGAAGACATAATTAAAGTTTAAGGTTTTTAGTTTTTGTAACTTGATACATGCAGAAGCCAAAGTTATTGTTTTTTATTGATTTTTGTAAATTGAGATTTAAAAATAAACACAGATTTAAGTAATTATATAAATTTTTATAATTTCTTAAATCTGTGTTTAATATAAATAGCGAATTTGTTATTGCACTACATAATTTTTTACTTCTACTTCTGATAGTCTAAAATAACCTAACGGATAGTTTGCACTATTGGTTTGGTTGATAATATTCCCTTTTACAGTTGCTGGAGGTGTGCTAAAAGGCCCATTGCTTAATCCACCAGAAATACTAATTAGAATATTCATGAAATTATGGTAACGTTCAGAAATCCCGTGTAGTGTAAATTTAATATTTTGTGTAGGGGCTAAATCTTTATCAATTAGTAATGAGAACATTTGGTTTCCATTAGTAAATTCATCGTTAAAAACTCCCAAAAGTGGGAAGGGTCTATAAGGCACTTTGTATTCTTCTAAATAAAAATTAGATTCTGCTCCGTTATCTTGAAAGTTAAATTTTAGTTCTATTTCATTTCCGGTTATGCCGTTTAAATTTTGTTCTATTGAAGTGATTGCAGGAACTGGATATAATTTGTCTGTAGCAGTATATGTTTGTCCGTTATGAGTTACAGTTAGCGTGTATGTGCCATTTAATACAGGTGTAAAATTGGTACATTTATAAATTCCAGTTGCGCCAACTTCTAAGAAATTAAAAACGGTATTATTTGTATCTGTTATTCTTACAATTGCTCCATTTACAACTGGTACAGTATTGTTGAAATAATCAGCTGTTGTTGTTAATTTTATAGATTGTTCATTACCAGGCGTGCCTTTTTCCCATTTAATTGAAGCATCAATAACCAATTTTGGTTCGCTTTTATTTAAATCTACATCAACTACTTCTTCGCAACTAAATAGGATCGAACCAATTGCTAAAATCAAATATTTTATATTGTTTTTCATCGTATTAAAATTTAAAATTATATGTAACACTTGGTACCATTCCAAAAATAGAAAGTCGTACCGCTTCATTCAATCCGCTATCTTGATTTTGTCTGAAATTAATAGAAGCTGCATTTTGTCTGCCATACAAATTATATACCGAGAAAACCCATTCGCCTTGCCATTTTCTTTCCTTGTTTTTTGTCGGATTTAAAGTAGCAGAAACATCTATACGATGATAAGCGGGTAAATTATCTTGATTTCTATCACTATATACAGGAACGTTGATGCCCTGATATTGGTATTGTGCCGTTGGAAAAGTAACCGGTTGCCCTGTTTGATAGGTGAAAATACTTCCAAAACTCCATTTTTGATTTAATTTATAACTTCCTGTTACATAAATATTATGCGTTTTGTCCCAACCTGTTTTGTACCAATTACCATTGTTTATTCCAGATTCTATAGGTGTCCTACCAGCAGTTTGTTGTTCTGAACGTGAAAGCGTGTAAGAAATCCAACCAGAAAGTTTACCTACGTTTTTCTTAGCCATAATTTCTAATCCATAAGCTCGAGTTTTTCCTGCTAATACCACCTGCTCAATTGCTTCATTTGCAATTAGGTCGGCGCCATCTATATAGTCTAATCTGTTTTTTACCATTTTGTAAAACGACTCTACTTCTAATGTATAATCGCCATTTTTTAAGTTTTTAAAATATCCCACTGCAAACTGATCTAAAATTTGAGGTTTTAAGAAGTTGTCACTTGGTGTCCAAATATCTAAAGGCGTAGGTGATTGTGTATTCGAAATTAAATGTAAATATTGACTCATTCTATTATAACTAACTTTAACAGATTGCATGTCGTTGATAGTATATGCCAAAGCAATTCGAGGTTCTAAATTGTCAAAGCTGGCAATAGTTTCTTTGTTACCATAATATTTGGTACCAATCGGAGTCGCTTTTTCGTAAATACCTAAATCTGCATCATACGTAACGGGTTGGTTATTTGCATATATGTTTATAGTTTGTTCGCCTAATCGATAAAACATACTATATCTTAATCCGTAATTAACAGAAAGTTTATCTGTTAATTTTTGTTCAGCATCTATATAAAAAGCAGGTTCAAAGGCGTGTTTTTTGGCAAGTTGCTTTTCATTTATGCTCGAATTTGAATCTATAGGTTCAATTCTTCCTGGATTGAAATTGTAATAAATAGCATTTGCTCCATAAAATAATTTAAAACTATCTGAAACATAATGCTTAAAATCGTATTTGAAGTTATAGTTTTTAATGCCGCTTTCCCAATTGAAACCAATAAAATCTAAAGTCAAACCGTAGTAATAATCACTATAAATAAACGAAGCATTTGAAAATAATTTATCATTAAATAAGTGATTCCATCTTACGTTTAATACCGAATTTCCATAGGTGTTTATAAATTGGTTGTTTAAGCTAAACACATCTCTACCAAAATAACCTGATACAAATAAGTTGTTGTTTTCGTTTAGTTTATAATTTATTTTCGTGTTTAAGTCATAAAAATAAGCGGTGTTGTTATTGTCGGCTAATTTTAAAAATAGATGGGCATAACTACTTCTTCCTGCTACTAAGAAAGAGCCTTTGTCTTTTACAATTGGTCCTTCGGCTAATATTCTACTTGAAATTAAACCGATACCACCATTCATTCCGAATTTTTTACTATTTCCTTCTTTCTGATAAATATCTAATACAGAAGCCACTCTTCCTCCAAATCTGGCAGGAATTCCACCTTTATAAAGCTTTAAATCTTTAATAGCATCGGCATTAAAAACAGAGAAAAATCCAAATAAATGAGAAGAATTATAAATCGTCGCTTCGTCTAGTAATATTAAGTTTTGATCGGCAGCACCACCGCGAACGTTAAATCCTGATTGGCCTTCACCCGCATTTGTAACGCCTGGTAAAGTTAAAATCGACTTTATTACGTCTACCTCACCTAAAATGGCTGGCATAGCTTTTATTTGAGATATACTTAACTTATTGACGCTCATTTCGGGTTTCTCAATTTGAAGTTTTTTTGAGTTTCCAGCCACTACAACTTGTTCAATTTCATTTGATTTTTCGCTTAAAAATAAATCTTTTTTGGTGTTTGAATCCAATGTAATAAGTTCTGCAAATTCTGTAAAGCTCAAAGAATTAATACTGATTTTATATTCGCCTTTAGGTAAAGTGATAGAATAAAATCCGTATTCATTGGTTAAAGAAGTGCGAGAGATAGTGCTATTTTGAAAAGAAATTGTAACGCCAATTAAAGTTTCATTAGATTTTTGATCTTTTACTATACCACTTAACGTTACTTTATCTTGTGAAAAGGCAGCTGCAAAGAGTAAGAAAAATAAGAGTGTTAAAAAGTTGTTTTTTTTCATTTTAATTTTTTCGAGGTTTGACGCAAATTTCGTAAAAATAGTACAAAACATCTGTTAATTTGACGTTAATTAAAAAAGGCGATATAAAGAAATTACATCGCCTTTAATTAGTTTAAAAATATAATTTACATTTTATTTATGATTGCATTTAATGTAACACTTGGTCGCATAGCTTTGCCTAATAAACTTTCATTTGGTTGGTAATACCCACCAATTTCTTGCTTTTTACCTTGAGCCTCAATTAATTCAGCGTCAATTTTTGCTTCGTTAGCAGTTAATTCTGCTGCAATAGGAGTAAAGTAGGTTTTCAATTCAGCGTTTTTATCTTGTGCCGCTAATGCTTGTGCCCAATATAAAGCAATGTAAAAGTGAGAACCTCTATTATCTAATTGTCCAATTTTACGTGCTGGCGACTTATCATTTGCCAAGAATTTTTCTGTTGCTTGGTCTAAGGTTTCCGATAAAACTAATGCTTTCTCATTATTTAAACTTTGCCCTAAATGCTCTAAAGAAACACCTAATGCTAAAATTTCACCTAATGAATCCCAGCGTAAGTAACCTTCTTCAATAAATTGTTCTACGTGTTTTGGTGCAGATCCACCTGCTCCAGTTTCAAATAATCCACCACCATTCATTAATGGAACAATAGAAAGCATTTTGGCTGAAGTGCCTAATTCTAGAATAGGGAATAAATCGGTTAAATAATCTCGCAAAACGTTTCCAGAAACTGAAATAGTATCTTTTCCTTCTCTAATTCTTTTTAACGTTTCAGACATGGCATCCATTACATCTAAAATTCTGATGTCTAAGCCAGTAGTATCGTAATTTTTTAAGTATTTTTCAACTTTCTTGATAATTTCTCTATCGTGAGCTCTGTCTTTATCTAACCAAAAAAGTGCTGGAGTATCAGATAAACGAGCTCTGTTTACGGCTAATTTTACCCAATCTTGAATAGGAGCATCTTTAGTTTGGCACATTCTGAAAATATCACCAGCTTCTACTTTTTGAGAAAGTAAAGTTGCTCCGTTTTCATTCTCCACTTTAACAACTCCAGCGGCAGAAATTTGGAATGTTTTATCATGCGAACCGTATTCTTCTGCTTTTTGAGCCATTAATCCAACATTTGGTACGGAACCAATTGTTTTTGGATCTAAAGCACCATGTTTTTTCATGTCGTCAATAACTGCTTTGTAAAAACCAGCATATGAACGATCTGGAATCATAGTTATGGTATCTTCTTCTTTTCCTTCTGTATTCCACATTTTTCCACCACTTCTTGCTAAAGCTGCCATAGAAGCATCTACAATAATATCAGAAGAAACGTGAAAATTAGTAATTCCTTTATCAGAATTTACCATAGCTATTTTTGGTCCGTTTGCTAAAGCCGCGGCAAGGTCTTTTTTAATAGCTTCTTCTTCAGAAATTCCAGCAATTTTATTGTACAAATCTTGCAACCCATTATTCGGATGAATGTCTAAAGATTTAAATAGGTCTGAATATTTGGTATAAACGTCTTCAAAATAGGTTTCAACAATAGCTCCGAAAATAATTGGATCCGAAATTTTCATCATCGTAGCTTTCAAATGAGCAGAAAGCATTACGTTTTTTTCTTTTGCGAAAGCAATTGTTTTCTTTGTATATTCTTTTAAAGCTCTTAAACTCATAACAGAACTATCGATAACTTCACCAGTTTTTAAATTAGCAAAATCTTTTAAAACTGTTGTTGAACCATCATTTCCTTCAAAAACAATTCTGAATTTCGAATCATTTTCAATGGTTGTAGAAGTTTCCGTTCCGTAAAAATCACCTTCATTCATGTGTGCCACTTCTGTTTTAGAATCGGCACGCCAAGTCCCCATTGAATGAGGATTTTGTTTGGCGTAATTTTTTACGGCTTTTGGTGCGCGTCTGTCTGAATTTCCTTCTCGTAATACAGGATTTACTGCAGAACCAAGAACTTTAGAATATTTTGCTTTTATTTCTTTTTCTGTATCGTTTTGAGGTTCTTCTACAAAATTAGGAATGGCATAACCGTGTGATTGCAATTCTGTAATAGCTTCTTTTAATTGAGAGATGGAAGCAGATACATTAGGTAATTTTATGATATTTGCTTCCGGAGTGGTTGCTAATTGACCTAATTCGGCTAAATTGTCAGCTACTTTTTGGTCGTTTTTCAAATATTCAGGAAAATTAGATAAAATTCTTCCTGCTAATGAAATATCTCTTGTTTCTACTTCAATATTTGCTGTCTTGGTAAATGCTTTAATTATTGGTAAAAACGAATGAGTGGCCAACATTGGCGCTTCATCTGTAATGGTATAAAAAATTTTTGACATGTTTTATATAGTTTGTTTATTTCTAAATTAAGGTTAGCAAATATAAGAAATTTAGAAGTATTTTAATTCGTAAGCCTTAAAAAATAGCACAATTTCGAATTTAATAATTTAAGGCTTTAAAATTACAGATTTAATAATTTATAGCTCAAAAAATAAGGATAAAAAAAAATCCCGATACAATCGGGATTTTTTTATAAGTACAAATAAAAAGATTAACCTCTTCTTTCTTTGATTTTTGCTTTTTTACCAGTAAGTTCTCTAAAGTAGTAAATTCTTGCTCTACGTACTTTACCTTTTTGGTTCATTTCAATTTTTTGTAAAGCTGGCATATTAATTGGGAAAATACGTTCTACACCAATTGCTCCAGACATTTTACGGATTGTAAATGTTTCAGTAGAAGAAGATCCTCTTTTTTGAATTACAACTCCTTTGAAAAACTGAGTTCTTGTTTTTTCACCCTCTTTAATTTCGTAGTACACAGTAATAGTGTCTCCTGCGCTAAAGTTAGGAAAGTCTTTTTTCGATACTAATTCGTTTTGAACGAAATCAAGTAAATTTGACATAATTGTTTATATAAATCATTAAATCTAAGCAACATACACGTCTTTCGCCAGAGGTTGATTAAAGTGGATGCAAAAGTAATACTATTTTTCAATTCTGCAAATTAATTATTTCATTAAATATTCGTTAGCGTTAATTTTATTATAAAGTTGTAAAAACTTCCAGTAGCTAACTTCTAACTTCTAATCTTTTAAATTATATTTGCCCTTTAAAATAGTATAATGAAATTCGATTTATTAAAAACAGATGCTCAAAGCCAAGCACGAGCTGGACTTATAACAACTGATCACGGTGTAATTGAAACACCAATTTTTATGCCTGTTGGGACAGTAGCTTCTGTTAAAGGGGTACACCAACGTGAATTGAAAAACGATATTAACCCAGATATAATTTTAGGAAATACCTATCATTTGTATTTAAGACCTAAATTAGACGTATTAGAAAAAGCTGGTGGTTTGCACAAATTTATGAATTGGGATAGAAATATTTTAACCGATTCTGGTGGTTACCAAGTTTATTCATTATCTGGGCGACGAAAAATTAAAGAAGAAGGTGTGAAGTTTAAATCGCATTTAGATGGTTCTTATCACTTTTTTTCACCAGAAAACGTAATGGAAACTCAACGTACTATTGGTGCTGATATTATTATGGCTTTTGATGAATGTACACCTTATCCATGCGATTACAAATACGCACAACGTTCTATGCATATGACACATCGTTGGTTAGATAGATGTATCAATCATTTGGATACATTGCCTTTTAAATACGATTATTCACAAGCTTTTTTTCCAATTGTTCAAGGAAGTACCTATAAAGACTTACGTAAGCAATCGGCTGAATTTATTGCCAGTAGAAATCAAGTTGGGAATGCGATTGGTGGACTTTCAGTAGGTGAACCAGCGGAAGAAATGTATGCGATGACAGAAGTGGTAACCGCTATTTTGCCAAAAGACAAACCTCGTTATTTGATGGGAGTAGGCACACCAGCCAATATTTTAGAAAATATCGCTTTAGGTATAGATATGTTCGATTGTGTTATGCCAACTCGTAATGCACGAAATGGAATGTTATTTACATCTGAAGGATTTATTAATATCAAAAATAAGAAGTGGGAAGAAGATTTTTCTTCAATTGATGCGATGGCACATACATATGTAGATACGGATTATTCAAAAGCGTATTTGAGACATTTGTTTATTGCCAACGAATTTTTAGGAAAACAAATTGCAACCATTCATAATCTTGGATTTTATATGTGGTTAGTTCGCGAGGCAAGAAGACAAATTTTAGCGGGAACTTTCAGAGAATGGAAAGACATCATGGTTAAAAAAGTAACAACAAGATTGTAAGATTTTGTCTAAAAGGTTTGTGTTTAAAAGTTTAGGAGACATTATAAAATCACAAACAAAAACCGCCATATAAATTATGAAAAAAATAGATTGGTACATATTTAAAAGATACTTAATCACATTTACAGCTATGTTGTTTATGTTTATTCCTATTGGAATTATTATTGACGTATCCGAAAAAATCAATCGTATGATTGAAAATAAAGTAGCTATTAAAGATGTTTTGGTTTACTATTATGGCTTTACCATTTATTTTGCTAATTTATTATTTCCAATTTTTCTGTTTTTATCAATCATTTGGTTTACTTCCAAATTAGCCAACAATAGCGAAATTATTGCCATTTTAAGTTCTGGAGTTTCATTTACTCGTTTTTTAAGACCCTATATTGTAGGTGCTTCTTTAGTTTCTTTTGTAACTTTATTAATGGGATTCTTTATTTTACCAGATGCCAGTGAAAAATATTGGGGCTTTAGGTATGAATATTTAAAGAAGAATACAGAAATTAGACAAACTACTGATATTTTTCGTCAAGTTAAACCGAATGAATATATGTATGTGAGTAGTTATAATGGTCAATCAAAAACTGGTTTTGATTTCATTTACGAAAAGTTTAACGGCAACAAGTTAGAATATAAATTATACGCAAATCGAGTAAAGTATAATGAAAAAACAAAAGATTATACGTTGTTTAATTATGTAAAAAGAACGATTGGGAAAGAAAACGACATCATCGAAAGGCAAGAAAAATTAATACGAAAATTCGATTTTGAACCAGATGATTTGTCGCCTACAATTTATGCTGCTGAAACTATGAATATTTTTAAATTAATTAAATTTATTGATAAAGAGCGAGCTAAAGGAAGTTCAAGTTTAGATGTATATTTAGTGGTGCTTTATAAAAAATTTAGCATTCCTGTATCGGCATTTATATTAACCATAATCGCAGTATCTGTTTCAGCAATGAAGCGAAGAGGTGGTATGGGAATAAATTTAGCTATTGGAATTTTAGTTGCCTTTTCATTTGTGTTTTTCGATAAAATTTTTGGAACCTTAGCCGAGAGCTCAAGTATACCTCCGTTTTTAGCAGTATGGTTTCCAAATTTTATTTTCGGAATTTTAGCATTTTATTTGTTAAGAAATGCCAGACGTTAATTTAAAACATAATTTACATCTTCATTTAATTGTTTTTATTTGGGGTTTTACAGCTATCTTAGGTAAGTTAATTTCTTTAGATGCATTGCCTTTAGTATGGTGGCGAATGTCTTTAGCTGTTGTTTTAATTTTCGGATACATTTTTTATCGAAAAACAAGTTTTCAATTAGCCAGAAAAGACATTATATTACTTATAGTTTCAGGATTAGTAATTGCCTTACATTGGATAACCTTTTTTAAAGCCATTAAAGTTTCTAATATTTCCATTACCTTGGCTTGTTTGTCAACAGGTGCTTTTTTTACCTCTATTTTAGAACCTATTTTTTATAAAAGAAAAATGGTTTGGTACGAAATTGTATTTGGGCTTGTTGTATTAATTGGTTTGTATTTTGTAGTAGAATCTTCCGAGCCAAATTTTATTCAAAAAAGTTTAAATAGTAACATGACGGGTACTATGCACGGTGTACTATTAGCTTTAACTTCAGCGTTTTTGTCGGCAAGTTTTTCTATAATAAATGGAAAATTTGCACAAAGAATAGATGCTACAATCGTTTCTTTTTACGAATTATTAGGTGGTGTCTTGTTTTTAAGTGTTTTCTTACTTTTTACACAGCAATTTTCAACAAAATTTTTCAACATTACACTTACCGATTTTATGTGGTTAGGTATTTTAGCATCTATTTGTACAGCCTATGCTTTTATTGCCTCTGTAAACGTTATGAAATACATTTCTCCATACACGGTAATGCTTTCTATAAATTTAGAACCCGTATATGGAATTGCCTTAGCGGTTTTAATTTTCGATAAAAAAGAACAAATGAGTTTTTCATTTTATGTAGGCGCTGCAATTATTCTAATTACAGTGATTTTGAATGGATTAATTAGAAATTATAAAAAAAGTAGTTAGATATCGCTTTAAAAATTATTCAAATAATTATTAAATAGTATCTTTGTATTTACAAACAAATTAATAAAAATTAACTTTTATGGAATATTTAGATTTTGAATTGCCAATAAAAGAGCTTGAAGATCAATTGGAAAAATGCGTTGTTTTAGGTCAAGAATCTGATGTTGATGTATCAGCAACTTGCAAACAATTGGAAGATAAATTAGAAAAAGCAAAAAAAGATTTATATAAAAATCTTACGGCTTGGCAGCGAGTTCAAATGTCGCGTCATCCAAACAGACCGTATACTTTAGAATACATAACCAACCTAACCGATGGTACTTTTTTAGAATTATTTGGAGACAGAAATTTTAAAGATGACAAAGCTATGGTAGGTGGTTTAGGAAGAATAAACGGACAATCGTATATGATTATCGGGCAACAGAAAGGAATTAATACTAAAATGCGTCAATTACGAAATTTTGGTATGGCAAATCCTGAAGGATACCGTAAAGCATTACGATTAATGAAAATGGCAGAGAAATTTAATATTCCTGTATTGACCTTAATTGATACTCCAGGAGCATATCCAGGTTTAGAAGCAGAAGAACGCGGACAAGGTGAAGCTATTGCTCGTAATATTTTTGAAATGGTACGATTGAAAACGCCAATTATTTCTATTATTATTGGTGAAGGCGCTTCAGGTGGTGCATTAGGAATCGGAGTAGGAGACAGAGTTTTTATGTTAGAAAACACTTGGTATTCTGTAATTTCTCCAGAATCTTGTTCTTCTATTTTATGGAGAAGCTGGGAATTTAAAGAGCAAGCAGCTGAAGCTTTAAAACTTACAGCTATTGATATGAAAAAGCAAAAATTAATTGACGATATTATTCCAGAACCTCTTGGTGGGGTGCACCGTGATAAAGAAACGATGTTTAAAACAGTTGAAAAAGTGATTACTAAATCGTATAAAGAATTAAAAGACTTATCAACAAAAGAATTAGTAGCACAAAGAATGGAAAAATACAGTAAAATGGGAGAGTTTTCAGATAAATAAGAACGATTTCATAATTTATCCGTCTTATCTTTTTTCATTGATAAGACGGATTTTTTTTGACATATTAACAATATAAAATAGTTATTAACAGTTTCTCTTTAACAAGTTAAATTCAATATTACTACATTTTTTTTTACTTTCGCTTTATGGAAAAAGCATTTACAATAAACCCCGTTAAATTAGATAAATCAACTACTATTAATTTAGAAAAAGGAAAACTTCCACCACAAGCTGTTGATATCGAAGAAGCAGTTTTGGGAGCTATGTTAATTGACGTAAAAGCTCCAGGTGAAGTTATTGATTTATTAAATCCCGATGTGTTTTATAAAGAAGCACACAAATATATATATGAAGCTATTAATCAATTGTTTCATAGTACACCTCCTCAACCAATTGATTTATTAACAGTTTCGGCACAGTTAAAAAGAAACGGAAATTTAGAATTGGCAGGTAGCGATTTTTATCTTATACAACTGACTCAAAAAATTGCGTCATCGGCACATATTGTTTTTCACGCTCGAATTATTCTTCAAAAATTCATTCAAAGAAGTTTAATTTCTATCTCAAGTAAATTAATTGAAGATTGTTATGATGAAGGCATGGACGTGTTTGATTTGTTAGATACTGCTGAAACTAATTTATACGAAATAACACAAGGCAATCTGAAAAAAGGATACGAAACAGCTCAAAGTCTTGTAAATCAAGCCAAGCAACGTATTGAAGAAATTTCTAATAAAGAAGGATTATCTGGAATACCAACAGGATTTAGAAAATTAGACGATTTAACTTCTGGATGGCAACCTTCGGATTTAATTATTATTGCGGCTCGTCCGGGTATGGGAAAAACGGCTTTCGTACTTTCAATGGCAAGAAATATTGCCGTTTCAGGTAATGAACCCGTAGCATTATTTTCACTGGAAATGTCTTCTGTACAATTAATTACACGTTTGATTTCAAGTGAAACTGGGTTAACTTCAGAAAAGCTTAGAAAAGGAGATTTAGAACCTCACGAATGGGAGCAATTAAATGTAAAAGTTAAAGATTTAGAAAAAGCACCTTTATATATTGATGATACGCCTTCCTTATCTATTTTTGATTTACGTGCAAAAGCCCGTCGTTTAGTTTCTCAACACGGTATTAAATTAATTGTAATTGACTATTTGCAATTAATGTCTGCTGGAACTACTGGAAAAGGTGGTGGTAATAGAGAACAAGAAATATCTATGATTTCTCGAAGTTTAAAAGCTTTGGCAAAAGAATTAAGTGTGCCCGTAATTGCTCTTTCTCAATTGTCCCGTGCAGTAGAAACGCGTGGTTCAAGTAAAAGACCCTTACTTTCAGATTTACGTGAATCGGGAGCAATTGAACAAGATGCTGATATCGTATCATTTATTTATCGTCCAGAATATTATAAAATTGACAATTGGGATGATGATGAGGCAGCTCCAACAACAAATCAGGCAGAATTTATTGTTGCAAAACATAGAAATGGTAGTTTGGATAATATCCGATTAAAATTCTTAGGACAATTTGGTAAATTTGATAATTTAGATGAATTTGGAATGACTTATAACGATTCGATGCCTTCTAAAATGAATTTAGACGCACAAAATCCTTTTGCTACACCAAATTTGCCTACACCAAATGATGCCTTTGGAAGTAGTATGAATTCTAGTTTTAACGAAGATAGCGACGTACCATTTTAATCATTAATTTGTATATTTACAAAAATAGCTTTTGATGAACTATATAAAACAACTTATTTTTTTCTTAATTGTATTTTGCAATACAAATTTAAATGCATCTTCACTATTGTTACCAATGGATAACGATGGGCAACAAAATCATTTAAAAGCGTATGGAATTACGTATTGGGCTTTAGCTAAAAATTATAAAGTAAATTGGTTATTAAATTATCGAGGTGGCTCTTTTTTATTACCTGATGGTGAAGATATTAGAAAAGAATGTCAGATTAGAGGCGTAACTTTTCAAGTATTAACAGATGGCGCAACAGCTTCTATGTTAGAAGAAATAAGTAGTCCTTCTCAAAATATGGAAACGGTTGTTTTAGAAAAAGCACCAAAAATTGCAGTGTATACTCCAAAAGGAAAGCAACCTTGGGATGATGCTGTAACTATGGTTCTCACTTATGCCGAAATACCTTATACCGAAATTTACGATACAGAAGTATTATCTGATCAACTTGTTTTGTATGAATGGTTGCATTTGCATCACGAAGATTTTACAGGTCAATATGGTAAGTTTTTTGGAAATTATAGAAATGCGCCTTGGTATATTCAACAAAAAGCAGAAGCAGAAGCATTGGCTAAAAAGTTAGGATATAATAAAGTATCTGAAGAAAAATTAGCAGTCGCTACTAAAATTAGAGATTACGTAATTGGTGGCGGATTTATGTTTGCCATGTGTTCTGCAACGGATAGTTTTGATATTGCGCTTTCTGCTCAAAATACAGATATTTGCGAACCTATGTTTGATGGAGATGCCAGCGAACCTAATTATCAAGCTAAAATTGATTACAATAATACTTTTGCTTTTAAAGATTTTATTTTGGAAAAACAACCTATGAAATATGAGTTTTCTGATATTGATACCACAGAAGAACACGGCAAAGGAAGTTTTTCTATGGAAGTAGATTATTTTACCTTAATGGATTTTTCTGCAAAATGGGACCCAATTCCAACAATGTTATGCCAAAATCATACGCAAATTGTAAAAGGATTTATGGGACAAACAACGGCTTTTGTTTCAGAAAAAATTAAATCGAATGTTTTGTTAATGGGAGAATGTAAAATTAATGGTGAAGCAAGATACATTCACGGAACTAAAGGCAAAGGAATGTTTACTTATTATGGTGGGCACGATCCAGAAGATTATCAACATAGAGTGGGAGATGCTCCAACTGTTTTAGATTTGCATCCAAATTCACCAGGATATCGATTAATTTTAAATAATGTACTTTTTCCAGCAGCTCGAAAAAAGAAACTGAAAACATAAAAAAATATCCCAAACTCAATTTGAATTTGGGATATTTTATTTTGAATAAAAAGGTAAATTACATACCTCCTAATTCTTGTTGTAATTCTTCTTGAGTTACTTTTTTGTAACCTTCAGGAACAGTAAAACAAGTTGCAGTAGGCACTTTATCAAAAGCAGTAGCTAATAAAATAACTTTGCCGTTTGGACTATTTACTTCAACTTCTAAAGGAAATCCAGTAAGCTTTAATTTATCTGTTGGTAACGATTGTACTGCAATTGCTTCTGTAATGTAAAATGTATTTTCAACACCACTTGTCATTTTCACTAAAGCTTTATAACAATTATACCCTAAAATTTCTTTAGTAGCTTTTTTATCGTAAGTAACAGATTCTGCATCTTTTAGAGAAGCTACATCTGTATTTGCAAAACCTTCAGCATCACCTGTTACTTCATATTTTTTATCCATCATTTCCATAAGAATTCTGGTTTCTTTTGGGTTGTTTTTGTCAATAGAAATGGTTTTTACTGAAATCATTCCGCCCATCATATCCAGTTGAGTTGCTGAAGATTTTTCATTGAAAGAAATTTTAATAGTATTTGTTCCCATTGCTGCCATTTCTTCGTTGTCAGGCATCGTCATTTCATACGTTACGGCACCTGTTTTTGTTTGCGCATAAAATTGCGTAGTTACAATTGCAAAGGCAACAAATGCTAATTTTTTTAAGTTTTTCATGTGTTAGGGTTTAGTTTAAAGATTAGTATATTATTTTAATAAGAAGTTACAATTTAAAGTTACTTTTTTAGAAACTTTTTTAGAAACAACACTTGGTATTTCAATATCAAAATCAGATACATTAACGTTAAAATCTGTATTAATTTCTATATCTGAACCTATTTTTTTAATTTTTGCAATCGAAGTAATGTCTTTACTTTTTCCGTGAAGTTCTAATTTACCTTTAATAGTAAAATCTTTTATAGTTGAAGATAATTTAGAAACATCAAAATTCTCAATTTTTCCTTTAAAAGTTGCTTTAGGAAATTTGGAACTTTCAACATAATTTTCATTAAAATGCTCTTCCATTAAAGCTATTTTAAATCGAAAACCTTTCATTAAAGCTAAAACAGCAATTTCGCCATTGTTGCTATTCAATATACAAGTTACCGCGTTATTCTTTGCTTTAATTTCTTCAAAAGAAGGAACGGAAGCTTCAAAATTAATGCTACCAGTTTTGGTTAGCTTTTTTTCTTGAACAGGTGTCAAACTCATGAATAGTATCCATCCAAATAGTGCGATTTTTTTCATTTTAAAGTAGTTAAGGGGTATATTCAAATTATTCTAAAAGTCCGTCTGTGTTCCAATCTATTATTAAATCTATTGAAGATTGTGGCATTCGAGTTCCTTGATAGGGCATCATTCCTGAAGCGCCTTGAGCTCTTGAAATACGATCTATTAAACCATTGTTTAAAACAGATAATTTCACTTGATTATAAGTAACTAATGACGTTTGTGCGCCAGCCGATGGCGTTGTACCATGGCAAGCCACGCAATTATTATCTATAATTGGCTTTATGTTTTGTATGTATTTAGTTGTATTTGAAGTTAATGGAATTGTTAAATCATCTTCTGAATGATTACTACAACCAAAAACAAAAAATAAGGTACTAAAAATTAAATATTGTATTTTATTCATGTTAAAATCGTTTTATATTCACAATATTACAAAATAATTTATAATTTTGTACATAGAGAATTAAAATATATGAAAAAAATAGTAATTGGTTTAGTTGTACTGTTTGCGATACTTTTGGTGTCTTACAAATATTTATTTCATGCACACAGAGACATAGCAAATGAGGAAGCTGTTTTTTCAGTATCAGTGAAACAAGTTTCGAATGATTTTTTGCAAGATGAAGCCAAAGCAAATATAAAATACTTAGATAAATCAATACAAATTTCGGGAAAAGTTACTAATATTGATATTGCAAGTAAAACCATAGTATTGGACGAAAAAGTATTTGTACTATTAAATGACGCCAATGTTGTTAATTTAAATGAAACTATATTGGTTAAAGGAAGAGTTATTGGATACGACTCTTTATTAGAAGAAATAAAAATAGATCAAGCTGAAATTAAATAATTATGATAAAGAAAATTACTTTTCTATTTTGTGTTTTTCCATTTTTAATGGTTGCTCAAGACGATTTACTAAAAGAAATCGATACGTTATCTGATTCAAATCAATCAGAAACTGCAGCATTTAAATCATTAAAAATTGTGAATTTAGAATCTACAAAATTAGCTGCAAAAGGTGATATGTATTTTGTTGTTTCACACCGTTTTGGCTATTTAGATAAAGGATTTGAAGACTTTTTCGGTTTGGACGAAGCCAATACACGTTTGCAATTTGTATACGGTTTAACTAATGGTGTTACGATTCATGCTTCTCGTTCTGGATTTCAAAAAACCTATGAATTTGCAACAAAATACAGGATATTTGGACAAAAAAAACAAGGATTTCCTTTTGAAGTTGTTGGTTTTAATAGTTTAGCAATAAATACAGAACTAGAGAAAACAACATTACCAAAATTAGAGTTTTCAGACCGTTTGGCTTATGTGAATCAAATTTTAATTTCAAGAAAATTCAATGATAATTTATCATTAGAAATCGCACCAACACATTTTCATCAAAATTATGTAGCCAATAATTCTCAAGACAATAGTCAATTTGCATTGGGTTTAGGAGGTAGATATAAGTTTACCAAACGTTGGTCGTTTAATGTGGATTATGCTGCGCATTTAAACAGAGCATCTAATTCTACTTTCAAAAATCCACTATCTATAGGTTTTGATTTAGAAACGGGTGGTCATGTGTTTCAAATGCACTTTGCAAACACACAAGCTATGCATGAGTCAGGCTATCTAGGAAATACGTCTGGAAGTTGGAATGATGGAAAAATTGCTTTTGGATTTAATTTAATTCGAGTTTTTTAATTTATGAAAGTAATATTTTTCTTTTTATTTATTTTTTCAACTACTTTTGCTCAGAAAGATGTTTTTTCTGTGTCCAGAAATGGGAGTCTTTTAGAATTAAAAGAATTAATTAAGTTAGATATAGATTGCATAAATAAAATAAATGAGAATGGATATTCTACTTTAATTTTAGCTATTTATTCTAATAATGTTGATGTTGCAAATTATTTATTGCAAAATGTAAACAATATTAATTATCTTTCTAAAAGTGGATCAGCATTGATGGCAGCAGTAATCAAAGAAAATTATGAATTTACAAAGCAATTAATTGAAAAAAAAGCCAATCTCGATTTTCAAGATTCAAATGGTCAAACTGCCCTAATTATGGCAATAAATTCCAATAATTTACCAATAATTGAGCTTTTAATTTCGGCTCAAGCAAATGTTAAAATTAAAGATAATTACAATAAAGAAGCCCTTGATTATGCTCTTAAAACAAATAATCAAAAAATTATTAAACTACTAAATTATTAACCATTACACATTTAAATTATGAAAAAAATTTTACTTTTTACACTATTTCTTCTAAGCATGAGTGCTACAGCACAAAATCATACTACTGGAGTAATCAATTTGACTTCAGGTTATACCGTTAAATTTGATACTAATCCAACGACGGTAACAATGACTTTGGTTGGTCCATCTGATAAATGGTTAGGGCTTGGATTTGGAATGACTTCAATGTTTACATCTGGTGATGGTGTTATTGCATCTGGAGCTTCAGCTACTTTAACTGATAGAAATTTTACGGGATCAGGAAGCACTCCAAATACAGATTCTGCTCAAAACTGGACAACAACCTCCAATACTGTCGCAGGTACTGTAAGAACAATTGTTGCTACAAGAGCTTTATCAACAGGTGATACCTCAGGTTCAGATTTTACTTTTACAAATTCAACTGCTTCAATTAATTTAATATGGGCTTTAGGTAGTAGCTTAACGTTGAGTCAACACCAATCTAGAGGTAATGGTGTTACAGGAACTTTTGCTTTAAGTACTGATTCATTTGCCATGGCAGGATTTAAGTTATATCCAAACCCAGCAGATGATATTTTTGCTATTGAATTACCGAATAATTTAGAAAACTTATCTGTTAGAGTATTTGATGTATTAGGTAAGGAAGTGATGCAAAAAGAAATTTCTAAATTAGAAAATAAAATCAATATTAGCAATCTAAGCCCTGGCAACTATTTAGTTAAAGTTACGTTTGAAGACAAATCATATTCAACCACTTTAGTTATACAATAAAATAATTTTTATTTTTTTATTTACCCTTCAAGTTTTTTGCTTTTAGGGTTTTTTTTTACATCAAAAATTATAATTTCAGAATAACATTATAGTTTTCTAAATTCTTTAGCGCTTCTTTAGATTCAAAATCTAAAGTTATTTCCTCTTCTAAATATTCTTTTTTAGCAGAAATTCTATTGATACTTTCATAAAAATGTCGCACTTCTTCTAAATTTGATAAAATTAATTTTGGAACCTTTACATTTTCACCTTTTTCATTTTTGGCAACCATAGTAAAATAACTTGAATTAGTATGTTTTACTTTTCCCGTTTGAATATTTTGAGAAGTCACTCTAATTCCAACTACCATTGAGCTATTACCTACATAATTCACACTTGCTTTTAAGGTGACTAATTCGCCGATTTCAACAGGATTCAAAAAATTTACAGTATCAACGGATGCTGTTACGCAATAACTTCCACAATATTTAGAAGCACAAGCAAAAGCAATTTGATCCATTAAACTTAATAAATAGCCACCGTGAATTTTACCACTAAAATTACTATGCGAAGGCAACATTAATTGAGATAACGTTACTTTAGATGCTGAGATTGTATTAGCTGTATTCATTTTTTTGTATAAAATAAGTTTATTTTTCAGGTTGAACTTTTATAATATAATAATTAGAATCGCCCCACCATAAAAAGGTGTCATAACGTTCTATATACTCTATTCTTACAAATTTCCCTTGATTGTTTTTTAATTGTTCAATTACTTCTGGCTCATTATCCATTACAGAAAATGCAAATTTTTGTGAACCAGAAAGACCTTGACTTAATTCACCTTCCCAAGTTTTAAAAAAGTAACCTTTATGGCTAAATTTTATTAATTCGCCAGTTCGCATTCCGTCACTAAAGGAAGCATAATATAAAAATGAAATATACGAAGCGCCAGCTAATACAATTGCTAAAACTCCATATATAAGTACTTTTTGAATAAGGGTCAAATTGTTTGTCATATACTCTGAATTAATTATCAGTTTCAATTAATATATCTTCGTCATTTTCAGCTCTTCTTAATAATGCTTCTGGTAAAGCTTTTTTTGCTTTAGCTCCCATTTTCTTTATTTTTTCAGCACTAATAACTAAATTTCCTTTTCCTTCGGTAAGTTTATTCATTGCTGCTGAATATTCTACTTTGGCTTCGTCCATTTTCTTACCAATTTTAATTAAATCAGAAACAAAACCTTCAAATTTATCATACAACGCACCAGCTTGACGCGCAATTTCTATTGCATTTTCTTGTTGTTTTTGATTGGTCCACATACTATCAATAGTTCGTAAAGTTGCCAATAGCGTAGAAGGTGTTACAATCACAATGTTTTTTTCAAATGCTTTATTATATAAAGTTAAGTCTTCTTGAAGAGCCAATGCAAAAGCAGGTTCAATAGGAATGAACAACAAAACAAAGTCAGGACTTTCCATTTGATAAATGTCTTGATACCGCTTATCGCTCAATTGTTCTACGTGTCGTTTTACTGAATTCAAGTGCTCTTTTAAATGCAAATTTTGTTGTTCATCGTCTTCTTCATTTACATATTTTTCATAAGCTGTTAAAGATACTTTACTATCTACTATCATCTTTTTCCCATCAGGTAAATTGATAATTACATCGGGTAAAATTTTTGTGCCTTCGGCAGTTGTATAGGCTTGTTGTACTTCGTATTCTCGACCTTTTTCTAATCCAGATTTTTCTAATACACGTTCTAAAACGAGTTCGCCCCAATTTCCTTGCATTTTACTATCACCTTTTAACGCTTTGGTTAAATTAATGGTTTCTTTGCTCATTTGCGCATTCATTTCGCTTAAGCTAACAATTTGTTGACGTAAAGCAGCGTGATAATCAATACTTTCTTTATGTGTGTCTTCTACTTTTTTCTCAAAATGTAAAATTTTATCTTGTAATGGCGATAAAATATTTTTTAAGTTTTCTTTGTTTTGTTCGGTAAATTTCTGCGTTTTTTCTTCTAAAATTTTATTGGCTAAATTTTCAAATTCTTTAGTAAATTTCTCTTGTAAATGATTTAATTCTTCTTTTTGTTCTTTGGTACGATCTAATAAATTATCAAAATCATTTTCTTTTTTTGCTAATAAAATGGCAAATTCTTCTTTTTCAGCTTGTACTTTTTGTTTCTCGTTTTGTAAATTTTGAATAGATATTTTTAATTCTGAAAGCTGATTGGTTTGAGATGTTAATTGCCCATATAAGTTACTTTTTTCAGCATTAGACTGGGTTTTTGAAAGAAGCTTTCCAATGTAAAAACCAATGGCTAAAGCAATTAAAATGGCGAATACTAAGATAATAGATGTGTTCATTTTCGGTATATAATTTGTTAGATAGTAAAAATACTATTTTTTTTAAATTTTTCCTCAATTAAAAAAATAAAACACATAAGTTCTTCTAATTTTAAATTTTCTATTATTCTAAATGTTTAGAATTAAAACTATTTTTGCAAGATGAAAAAACACCAACATTTTATTTTACATAAGCCACACGGATTTATTAGTCAGTTTGTTTACGAATTAAAGCGTAATAAAAGAAAATTAGGTGAACTATATAATTTCCCTGTAGGCACAATGGCAATCGGCAGATTAGATGAAGATTCTGAAGGGTTATTATTACTAACAACCGATGGAATGATGAGTGAATTGGTTCGAAGTAAAAAAGTAGAGAAAGAATATTACGCGCAAGTGGATGGAATTATTACATTGGAAGCTGTTGAACAACTGAAAAAAGGTGTAGAAATTGGTTTTCACGGTAAAAAATATATAACAAAAAAATGTCAAGCAAATTTGATTCCGAATCCAATGCACATTGGAGAGGGAAGAAGAATTAGAGACGAACGTCACGGACCTACTAGTTGGGTTTCAATTACGTTAACCGAAGGAAAATTTAGACAAGTACGAAAAATGACATCCGCTGTTGGTTTTCCAACTTTACGATTAATTAGAGTTCGAGTGGGTAATATTGAGTTAGGAAATTTAAAAGCTGGTGAAGTGCGAGAAATTTATAAGGACGATTTTGATAAAATTTTGGAGTAATTTTTAAGTTATTATCTGATAATAAATTTACCGTGTATTTTATCAAAAGCAATATGCTCATCTTTAAATAACGTATCAAAAACACCTTTTTCAATTAAATTGCAAGGCTGATCTTGAATACAGAAACCTTCTGTCATTACTATCATTTCATCACTTAATTGAATGGCCAAATCGATGTCGTGTGTTGAAAATAAAATGCATTTTCCCGTTTGGTGTGCCAGTTTTTGTAATAATTTAAACACCGAAACTTTATGAAACAAATCTAAATGTGTTGTAGGTTCGTCTAATATAATTAAATCAGTGTCTTGTGCTAAAGCCCTTGCAATTAAGACTTTTTGTAATTGTCCGTCTGAAATTTCGTAATGTTTTTTTTCTATTAAATGTTCAATATTGGTGAGTTGAACTGCGGTTTTAATTTTCGAATAATCTTCATCAGTTAAATTGCCAATCCAATTGGTATACGGTTGTCTTCCTAGAGCAATTAATTCCCAAACAGTTAAATTACTGCTTGGAAGTTTATCGGTTAAAACCAAACTTTGTTGTTGTGATAAATCAGAATTTTCAATAGAAAAAAGATTTTTGTTATTTAAAATTACTTCTCCAGAAATAGGTGTTTGAATAGCTGTAATTGTTCGTAATAATGTTGATTTTCCTATACCATTTCCACCAATTAATGTAATTAACTTACCTTTTAATAATGAAATATTGATTTCACTAGCAATGGTTAATACTTCTTTTTTGGAAGTATAACCAATGGTAAGGTTTTTGGTATGGAGTATCGTGTTATTCATTGATATACTAGGTGGTTAAAAATAATTCTAATGTATGCCTTTTTTTCTTATCAATAACCAAATTACAATTGGCGCTCCTAAAATTGATGTAATTGCATTAATTGGTAAAGTAAAATCTAAACCTGGTAATTGTGAAATCGTATCACAAAGTAACATAATTAGTGCTCCTAATACAATGGTTGATAAAAATAATATTTTATGATTACTTGTTTGAAATACTAATTTTGAAATGTGTGGCACCGCTAAACCAACAAATGCAATTGGTCCTACAAAAGCAGTAATGCTTCCTGCTAAAATTCCTGTTGCTATAAAAATTAAATTACGTTGTTTTTTAATATCGATTCCTAAACTTTTTGCATAATTTTCGCCAAGAAGAAATGCATCTAAACTTTTTATCGAGAACAAACTTAAAAACAAACCAATTGCTACAGAAATACTTAATATAGAAATTTGTATCCAACTTAAATTTCCTAAATTTCCCATTGACCAAAATGTGAATTTTTGTAATTGTTCTGCGGTACTAAAATAAGTTAAAACGCTAACAATTGCTCCAGTGAAACTACTAAACATTAAGCCTACAATTAAAATTGAAAGTGTGTCTTTTAATTTTTTGGAGACTATAAAAACTAAAGATAATACGAATAAACTTCCTAAAATGGAGGCGAATAATATGCCAATGCTGGAAACAAAAAGTTCCGCAAAAAAACCTGGTAAAATCGAAGCCCCCATAATTACTAAAGCCACACCCAGACTAGAGCCAGAACTTAATCCCAATACATAAGGCCCAGCTAAAGGATTTCTGAATACTGTTTGCATTAACAAACCCGAAATTGATAAGCCAATGCCAACTAATGCAGCTGTAATTGCTTTTGGTAAACGGAAATTGATAATAATATATTCCCAAGTGTCTTTTACGTCTCCAAATCCAAAAATTGATTTTGCAACTTCTTTTATAGGAATAGCCACTTGACCAAAACTAATATTTAGTATAAAAACAACTGCTAAACCGACTAGTAAAGAAGAAAATAGGATTTTATGTTGTGCGTTCTTTTTCAATTTTATTGTAATTTTTCAAAGAAATATAGTTGATAATTAGGTAATAATTCTGGGTGAAATATTTTTACTAAATCTTTCAACACTAAATCTGGTCGATTTGGTGCCAATTCGTAATAAATAACGCCACCCGTTTTGCCTTTCTTTTTACTAAACGAATAAATATTTTTTGTTTTAAATGCTTTAAATTGTGAATAATGGGGATTTGCATTTTTAATTTCTTCTAAAGAAGTATATTGATCCATAAACCAAATATCGGCATTTTTGGCAATACTATATACTTTTTCAAAAGATAATGAAAGGCTTCCGGTTCCTTTAGTTTTTGCCCATAAATAGTTTCCATTAGCATTGGTAATAAATTTTGCACCCCAGCTTTCCCCTTGCGGCAAATACCATTTGTCTTCGTATAAAGAACCACTAAAAACAGTTGGTTTTGTTTTAGTTTTTTCAACTAATTTTAAAGTCTCATTATATGTTTTTTCGATTGATTTGAAAATTTCATTGGCTTGTTTTTCTTTCCCAAACAGCAAGCCAAACAGTTTAATCCATTCTACTTTTCCTAAAGGTGATTGTTCGTTCCAATCGCCATTTAAAATTACTTTTAAGCCATTTTTTTCTAAGTTGTCTAAAGTTGGATTACTATTGTCTAAGCCATAGCCCATAATAATATCCGGTTGTAAATCAATCAGAACTTCCGTATTCAAGGTTTGATTGCTTCCTAATTCTTTTATTTTTCCAGCATCAATTAAATTCCTAACTTTTTCAGAAGAAATATAATTCAAATTTGGAAATCCAACTAATTTTGATTCTTCACCTAACATTTCTAATGATGGAATATGCGTAGTTGATGTTAGAACAATATTTTTTATTGGAACTTGTATTTGTGGCACGTTTTTATATTCTACAGGAATAATAGCATTTTTTTTCTTTAAAATATAAGAATATTTCTTTTTTGCATTTGGCCACGGCGAAGTTACTTCTACAATTGAATAATTTTCTTTTGTGATGATAGTTAAACCTTTAGCGTGTTTTATTTCGTTGTTTCTTGTGTTCTCTGAAGTTTTACTTTCTTTGTTATTACAAGATATAAAAGTATACAGAAGCAAAAGAAAACTTATTTTTTTAGCAAGGTACATTTGTGAAATTTTTTTTACAAAAGTAAAAGATATTTATATAGTTTGATTTTAATTTTTAATAAATTACTTTTACACCTGAATTTTGGTTGATGTTCTATAACATAGAATAATCATTAAAAGGGAATCAGGTGAAATACCTGGGCTGTTCCCGCAACTGTATGCTATTAAACGTTAGTGTTATCTGCAAATCCACTGTTTCGTTATAAACGAGATGGGAAGGAAGACACTAATAGGCGAGCCAGGAGACCTGCCACATTCATTGAGTATCAAACTTTCGGGAAAAAAGGTTTGGGTATGGGTAATTCTATGCTTTTCTCCCATTTTGGAAAAAATTTAAATTAGAAAAATGAAACTAAATTTCATTAAACTATCTGCGTATTTTACGTTGGTAACCTCTTTTGCTATGGCTCAAGAGCAAGAACTGTCAAAAACAATTGAAGAAATTGTAATTTCTGACACTAAATTCGCGCAAAGCAAAGAAAAATCAGGAAAAATTATTGAAAAAATTACTGCAAAAGATTTAGAAAACAAAAGAGGGCAATCTTTAGCCAATGTTTTAAGCCAAGTAGCCGGTGTAGAAGTAAATGGGAACCAGTCTGGAACCGGAAAAAATTTAGCATATTATATTCGAGGTGGAAGAAGTCGACAAGTTTTAATTGTAATTGATGGTGTTCCTGTAACTGACGCTTCAGGAATTGGATTGCAATACGACTTACGATTGTTGCCCGTAGAGCAAATTGAAAGTATAGAAATTATGAAAGGCGCCGCAAGTACTTTGTATGGTTCGGGTGCCGCAACTGGTTTAATAAATATCACATTAAAGAAAGCGGTAAAAAAAGAAATTGAAGGTACTGCTTATATAAATTTAGGAACACAAAATATAGCCAATCAAACAAAAACAAGTGCCCAAGATTTTAATCAAGGGTTTTCTGTAAATGGTACAAAAGGTCGTTTTTCGTATTTAACATCATTAAATAGTACCGAAACAAAAGGAATTAGTGAAGCCGCAGGTACAAATTTCGAAGAAGATAATTTTTCAAGAGTAAATATTATGCAAAAAATAGGTATCGATTTTAATTCTAAAATTAATTTTCAAGCTTTTGCTAATTATGACCGATTAAAATTTGCTTTTGATGGTGGAAGTTTTTCAGATGAAGTGGCAAACATTTCTTTTTCAGAACAGTTTAGGGTAGGTTTTACCACGAAATATAAATATGTAAAAGGAGAATTAAATTTTGTAACAGGTTATACAAATTTGGAGAGAAAATACGACACATACAGCTCTTGGACTTCCAGTGTTGACTATTCGTATTACAAATCCAGAAGTATGAATGCCGATTTATTTAACAAATATAATTTTTCAAAACAGGTTTTTTTAATACTAGGAACGCAATTTCAGTTTATGGATATGCTGGAAGAAAGCGCTTATGAATCTATCACAAATACTAAAGCCAACTTTAACGTGTTTGATCCTTACGCAACATTGGTATATAATTCAAATTTTGGTCTAAATATTAATGCGGGTGCAAGAATTAACAATCATAATCTATATGGTAATTATACTACTTTTAATTTTAATCCTTCGTTCAACTTTAAAGCAATGCCCTTAAAGTTAATTTCTTCTTATAGTACAGCATATATTACGCCATCGTTATATCAATTATATTCGCCCTATGGAAATTTAACTTTAAAACCAGAAGAAAATACTACTATTGAAGCAGGTTTTGAAACAAATTTGTTTCAGAATAAAATTATTTTTAATGCGATTGGTTTTTATAGAGAAGAAGAAAATAGTTACGACTTTTTTACCGATGAAGTTACTTATGAATCGAAATACATTAATAATTCAAGTCAAGTTATTGCAAAAGGTGTTGAAACTAATTTAGGATTTAAACCCGTTTCCTTTTTTTCTATAAATGGAAATTATACGTTTACACAAGTTGCCGAAGCGCAAAGTAAGTTAATTCCGAAGCATAAAGTTAATGTTTCATTTGATGTAGACTTAACAAAAAAAATGCATTGGAATACCCAATATCAATATGTAGAATCAAGAAACGATGCCTATTTTGACAGTATTACTTTTGCTACTGTCAATACCGTTTTGGCATCGTATCAAATCTTAAATTCAAATATTTCTTATGAGGTATTACCAAATAGATTATCTGTTTTTACGGCTGTTACCAATATTTTAGATAAAGATTTTTATGAAAATATTGGATATTCTACAAGAGGAAGAAATTTTAAATTAGGAATCAATTTAAAGTTTTAAAATTTTCTAAATCATAAGAATATGTTGCGTTTTTGTTTTATGTAACAATTTTACTTTAATGTTGTCTTATCTTTGGAATAGATTTTGATTTAAAATATTTAAAATAGAGAATTATGAAAAAAGTTATTGTTTATGTTGCTTTGATGATTACATCTTTGATGTTTTCACAAAATGCTTTTGATAAATTAGAAGATAAAGATGGGGTAGAGAGTATTGTGGTTTCTAAAAAAATGTTCGATTTAATGAGTAAAGTTAAAGTGGACGCAAAGGACAAAGAAATGCAACAATATATGAACCTGCTTAAAAAATTAGATAATTTACAAGCGTATTACACTTCACAAGCGAAATGGAGTGGCGATTTAAATGCTGCAGTGGCATCGTATTTAAAATCGAATCCTTTAGATGCGATTTCGTCCACAACGCAAGATGGAAATGTAATTAAGGTTTATGGAAAAACAGATGCCAATGAAACCAATGTAAAAGAAGTTTTAGTTGTGGTAAACGGTAATTTTAATGGTGTAAAAACATCAATAGTATCTATTAAAGGCGATTTTCCTTTGAGTGAAATTGCATTACTAGTAAAAAAGTTAAATCTTCCAGGAGCCGATATTTTAAGTAAAATTGATAAAAAATAATTGGATGAATAAGTATATTTCAATTGCGATAATTACTTTATGTATTGGTTGCAAGCAAGAAGCATCGTTACAAAAATACTTTGTGGAAAGTGGCGATAAAAAAGAATTTATGGCTTTAGATGTTTCGTCTTCAATATTAAATATTAATGAAACCAAATTATCTGCATCCGAAAAGAAAGCGTTACAATCATTTGATAAAGTCAATATTTTAGCTTTTAAAAAAGATGGAAAAAATAATGCGCAATACATAAAAGAAATAAAAGAAGTAAAAGAAATTTTAAAAGACACCGTGTATCAACCATTAATAAAATTAAATGGAGTAGGGCAAAACGCCTCTATAATGATAGTGGGCGATAATAAAGAAATTGATGAATTAATATTGTTTGGAAATAAGAAAGAATTAGGTTTTACAGTAATTCGAGTTTTAGGAAACGATATGAAACCAGAAAACGCCATGGAGTTTTTAAGTATTTTGCAAAAATCGAATATTGATATGGAGCAACTGAAACCGATATTAAACTTCGTGAACAAGAAATAAGGTTTTAAAATATAAAATCCCGATACAAAACAAGTATCGGGATTTTTTTAGTCTTTAAATTCCAAAATATCTCCGGGTTGACAGTCTAATACTTTACATATGGCATTAAGTGTACTAAAACGAATGGCTTTTGCTTTTCCTGTTTTTAAAATCGAAACATTTGCCAACGTTAAATCTATTTTTTCAGAAAGTTCATTTAATGACATCTTTCTTTTAGCCATCATTACGTCTAAATTTACTATAATTGCCATAGGTTAAACCGTTAAATCAATTTCTTCTTGCAATTCAATACCTCTTTTAAAAACATAGGCAATCACAATTAATACTAAGCCCATAAATAACCAGACGTCTGCACCGCCAAATTTTAATAATTGAATACTTGGTAATTTCACACCTTGTTGCGATAACCATTCGGTATATCCGACACCGTAATTAGAGAAAAATCCAATACCAATAGCTATATAAGCGACAATTAATATGAATTTTTTCACAATGTGATTAAAAGGTGTAGCTATGGAAAGGTTTCTATTGTGTAGCATTTTCACAATTAAGAAAAAAAGTATCGCTTTCAATATTGCAATAATGCTCATAATTGAAGTTACGACTAAAAAATGCCCTTTATCAAATTGATACAAATCAGAAAAATCGATTTGATTCCAAAAAAATCCAGCGCCTATTGGATTGTAAAATGTGGTGAATGCTATGTTAAAAAGTATTCCGCCAGCTTCAACACAAAGACCAATAAAAATAATCCAACACATAATTTTCAATACATTGAGCATTTGCTTAGCACTAATTTTAAATTCCATAAGGTGATAAGATTTAAGTTAATGATGCAAATATCAATAATTATTTATTGATAAACAATAAAAATGTATTTTATTTTATTAAAATTTCATCCACAAAAATAAACGCATCGCCACCAGCACCTTGATGCCATTCGGGTAATTTTCCAAAGTTTTTAGCTATTACTTTTACATAACGAGCTTTTTTGCTTATGGTTTCGTTTGCGGTGAAATTTAAAATAATGTTTTCCTCAATTTTTGGATCTAACGTATTGTTTACAGAACCGAAATACATAAAATTCACATTATCTTCTGAAATAAAATATTCCACTTTTGTTGGCATTACAATCCACGAACGTTGGTCTTGTAAGAAACGTGCTGAAATTTCAGTAATACTTTTAATTTCTTGTAAATCTACCACCGCTTCAAAATCCTGACTTTGATACCCTTGCCAATCGCCTTTACGCCAATTTTCAGTACCTAAAATACCATCTAACAACCCTTCCGGTCCACCGGCATGATATTGCGGATTGTATTTTGATTTGATGTTGATGGTATAGTTGTTAGGTTTTTTGAAGAAGGTGGCGGAAATGGTGTTGCTTTGTCCTTCATTTGTTTTTACATAAGCTTCAATTGTTGACGTCTGCAATATTTCAAAAGGTTTTGTGAATTTAACGAACATTTTCTTTGCCAAATGATCGTCTTTATCATTAATGATGAAATAAATATCATCCTTAGAATTTTGAGATTTCAATTCTATTTTCAATTTATCCTTAAACGCTTTGCTTTCTGCTTGAATTATAGGGACAGGAGTGATTCTTTCAGGTAAAGCAAATAATTCTCTTTTGATTATCTCAAATCCAAAAGATGATAAATCCATATTTTTAGTTATTATTTTTGATGTTTTGTTTTCAAAATTGACTTTAATATTTTCAAAATACGGTTCAGTTGTACTCCAAGAAGGTTCAATATTTCCAGGTGAAACATTGTAAATTCCCATAGTACTCAAAACATACCAAGCACTCATTTGCCCACAATCTTCGTTGCCAATTAAACCATCGGGCGTGTTTTTATAAAAATTATTTAAAATATATTTTACTTTTTCTTTAGTTTTTTCAGGTTTGCCTACATAATTGTACAAATAAGCCATATGGTGACTGGGTTCGTTTCCGTGTGCATATTGCCCGATTAAACCTGTAACATCGACTTGTTCTCTACCCGTTGTTTTACTTTCTGCATTGAACATTTCGTCTAACTTGGCTTCAAATTTTGCTGGTCCACCATAGGCTTCAATCATACCAAAAATATTTTGAGGCACGAAAAACGAATACTGCCACGAATTGCCTTCCGTAAAATTATTATTCACTTCTTTTGGATCAAAAGGTTTGTCCCAACCACCGTTTTTCTTTGGACGCATAAAACCGTTTTCCCAATCAAAAGTGTTTCTCCAATTTTCAGAACGTTTTGAAAAATAAGCAACGTCATTACCTTTCTTTAGTATTTGCGCCATTTGTGCAATACACCAATCGTCATAAGCATATTCTAAAGTTTTAGAAACGCTTTCGTGTTCGTCATCCATCGAAATAAAACCGTTTTTCTTGTAGGCATCCAAACCTAAAACATCGCGCATGGCAGATGCTTTGCTGGCTTCAAAAGCTTTTTCGTAATCAAAACCTGTAATGCCTTTTGCCATCGCATCGGCAATTACAGAAACGGAATGATAACCAATCATACAATCCGTTTCATTTGACGCCAATTCCCAAACAGGTAATCTACCGCCTTGTTCGTATTGTTTGATGAACGTATTGATGTAATCGGCAGTTCGTTTTTTATCGATTAAAGTATATAACGGATGTGCGCCTCTAAAGGTATCCCAAAGTGAAAAAACTGTGTAATAATCAAAACCTTCTGCTGTATGAATTTGGTTGTCTCTACCACGATATTTTCCGTCTAAATCTTGTGCAATATTGGGTTGCATCATCGTGTGATACAATGCCGTGTAGAAAATCGCTAACTTGTCTTTATCATTTGAAGTTACTTCAATTTTTGATAATTCTTTGTTCCAGAGGGTTTCTGCGTCTTTCTTAACTTTTTCAAAATCCCAATTTTTGATTTCAGAACTGTTTAATTTGGCACCTTCATAACTCGTTGGTGAAAGCGAGACTTTTACAAGGATTTTTTCGCCTTTTTTGACTTGTTTAGAGAAACTTAGAGCCAATTCAGTTCCTTTAAATATTCCTTCTAACTTAGTGTTTTCCTTGTTTTCTTCTTTAACCAGATTCACTTTTAAAGGCATATTAAACTCAATGCGAGCATACACATATTGATCTCTAGCCCAAGCTTCGCTTCTTCTCAAAATTTCTATGGTAGTTGGATTTACAACTCGAACTTCACCATATAATAATTTATCACGATGATTTAAATCTAAGATAATATTAGCTTGACCGTCTTTATTAAACGTATATTCGTGAAAACCAACACGAATAGAAGCTGTTAAACGCACATCGATATTGTGTTTATCTAATTTCACGGAGTAAAATCCTGCGGAAGCTTTTTCATTGGCATGCGAAAAAGTAGAAGCATACACTTTATTATCAAATGAAGGTTCCCCCATTGTTGGCATCAACATAATATCACCATAATCTGAAACACCTGTTCCGTTCAAATGCGTATGTGAAAATCCGTAAATAGTATTATCATCATAATGATAACCACTACAACCATCCCAACTGCCATCTATTCGTGTATCAGGAGAAAGTTGTACCATTCCATAAGGTACCGTTGCGCCTGGAAACGTATGTCCGTGTCCGCCAGTTCCAATAAATGGATTCACGTGTTTGGCAAAATCTTGTGCGAATAATAATGTGGGAAGTAATATAAATAAAATTGCTTTCTTCATGATAGTAGAATTTTGTTGATGTA
>JBFYPW010000002.1:0-63473 GCA_041303115.1 Flavobacterium sp. | reverse complement strand
TTACTTTTACCTTCTCAGTAAGACAAGGAACAACTGTTTTAGCTTCAGATTTTCAAACATCAGCCAATAATAATATTCATGTTGAGTATAACGGAAAACTGGAGGTAAATTTGCAATCTGGCACAACATATAATGTTTATGTTAATAGTACTGGTAGTAGGGATTCTGGAGATTTCGATAGAGTGTATTATAAAATGGTTGCAGGAAACCTTCCTGTTAACCAGCATATGGCAGTACAAAATGTTCAATTGAACAATAACTTCTTGACAAACGATGGTGATAATGAAGGAATACGTATTGATAATTCGGGTAATGTTGGGATAGGAACAAATTCCCCAACTACGAAGCTAGATGTTAATGGAAATGTAAATATAGCTGGTGCTCTAAATGTCAATGGTTCATCAAATGTAAATTTTCAAACGCCAGCATTATTAGTTGGTACTAGTAGTGGTGATGAAGGTGGAGAGATTCAATTAGCATCGGCTCAAACCAATCAATCATTATCAGGTAAGGTTGTTGTTGATGTGTTTAGAAATCAATTGAGAATTTTGGAAAGTGGTGGTAATTCAAGGGGAGTAAACATTGATCTGAGTAAAGCACCTACTGGAGCAAGTGGTGAATTGATATGGAAAACTAGTGGTATGGTAGGAGCAGGAACATTTGTAACATTAGATAATCTGAAATGCACTGTAACAACGGGTGGTAATAGAGGATTAAGTATAGGTGCAGTATCAACAACCTTTGAAGCCGATATAAGTGGATACTACGCAGTTCCTGGAAGTAGCAACGGAGGTTCATCAAATAACCAAACAATTACTACTTCCGCATCAAATTCTGCATTCGGTTGGCACTTAGGTGCTCATGGTGATACAGCACAATATTACATAAGAGATAAAACAAATAATAGATTTTATCGAGTTATAATGATGATCGGTGCAAGTTATATTAGTAACTTTATTTCAATAGAGCGATTGTTTTAATTATCACTGTATAGTATAGTTTTTCTTTCTACATAGTATTCAACAAAACCCGAAACGTATGTTTTGGGTTTTTTTATACGGTTTTGTTTCGTAATAGCTTGGGGCTATATGTATTCCTTTAATCAATGAAACGTTCAATTTCTTCCATAGCAATTCCGGTATAGATGCTGAATTCTTTGAAAGTGACTAATTTTTTCTTTTCTTCTTTTTTATAATACGCTTTTATATCACTAAGGATTTCTCGTGCATTTCTGGAACTGCATCCTTTGATATTCATGACGTCTTTTGTTGTAATACAAATCCTTTTTGGTATCATAGGTTACTAGATTTTAAAATTATTTTTTATCTTTTTAACTTGGGGTTTTTATCTGGTTTTATCGTTTTACTAAAGCAAAATTATAGATAGATAATTAATTTTAAAAGCGGTTATTTTGTTTTATTAAATATACTTATTAACAGATTTTTGTACTTTTTTTTTTGATTTGTTTTTTTTTTATTTTTAGCTGGTTGGTTATTATCGTTAATTTTTTGATGTTTTTTGTTGAGTTGTTTTAGTTTAAATTTAGTTTAAATTTAGTTTTTGATTTTGTTAATTACTTTTTTGTTAGTTGTTTAGTTGTTTGTTGTTTAGCTGTTTTTTGTTTGTTGTTTGTTGTTAATTGTTAATTGTTAATTGTTTGTTGTTTATTGTTTGTTGTTTATTGTTTGTTCTTCGGCAGGCTCAGGATGACGGGAATTAGTTAGTTGTTGAGTTGTTTTTTGTTGAGTTGTCCTTCGACTGGCTCAGGATAGCAGAAACTATTTGTTCATTATCCATTATCAATTGTCCATTATCCATTATCAATTATTCATTTCATATACTTTTAATACACTATCCATACACTATCTATACACTATCTACGGAGTATCTATACACTATCTCTATGGAAAGGGTGCTTTTTTTGGGCTTTTATGTGGACTAAAAGTGTTCATTTCGGCGGAAAGTGACCAAATGTTACCTTTTTGTACGTGTAGTTGCTTTTTTAGAAAAAGTTGTTAGATACTGTCTATATTGGGATTTATTGAAAATGAGCTTGTTTTTATCTTTTATTTTTGCCTCATTATTAATATTTAATTTTTTTTATCATGGCAAAAGTAAACAGCCTCGTTAAAATTGAAGGAACGTTAGATAACTTTACCTTCTACAAAAGTGCGAATGGGCACTTTGTGCGCACCAAGGGTGGTGTTAGCAAAAACCGAATTATGAATGATCCAGCTTTCGCAAGAACGCGTGAGAACGGAAGGGAGTTTGGCAATATTGCCAGTTCTGGGAAGTTGTTGCGCAATGCTTTGGGGCCGCTGGTGTTTCAAGCCAAGGACGCTAAAATGTCGAGCCGATTGGTGAAAATTATGGGACAGGTGAAAAACCTAGACAGTGTTAGTGCTAGGGGCGACCGAAATGTGGCTCAGGGCTTGACGGGCTTATCTGCCAAACAGTTGTTGAAGGGTTTCGATTTTAATTCGAAGGCGCCTTTGGGTACGGTATTGAACTCGGCTATTTCGGTAACGCCTACTACTGGTGAAGTGGTCTTGACTGCTTTTAATCCTATGGAGCAATTGCGTGCTCCGGAAGGTGCTTCACACTTTAGTTTGCAAACCGGATTTTTACGGTTGGATTTTGAAACGGGTGCTTCGGCTTTGGCGTTGAGCCCGGAATTGGAATTTCCGTTGGTGCAAAGTACTTTGACGCCTGTTTTGACGCCAACTACGGTGCCTACAGGAACGGGAGTAAGTGTTTATGTGTTGTTGGTTTCCTTTTTTCAGGAAGTAAACGGCGTAAAGTACTTGCTAAACAATGGGGCCTATAATGTGCTACATGTACTGGAAGTTGATTAGCTAGCGCCAGACGTACCCGAAACAAAAGGGTTTGACCTTCTTTTGTTTTTGTTTAAAATTGCCTTAGTAGTTCAAAAATGGTGGTTTTTACTCCCTTCCGTATGGTAGGGAGTTTTTTTTGTAGAATTATAACTACATGTGGGTTTTTAGATGTTTTTTGTGTTGGATATTGGGATTTTTTTTAGTAGGTTTGGGAATTATAAAAATATTTAAAATAAGAATTTTATAATTAAATAAACATCAATAATATATGAAAAATTGGACTGAAATAATTGAACATAAGTTACAAGAGCGAAAAAATAGTATTGCTAAAATCAATATTGAAAAGGTAACTGTTTCATATTCAGAAAAAGTAAAACAAAATAGAGTTTTAAAAGCATTAACTGGTGACGAAGAAGTTGTAAGAGCGTTTTTAATTGATAGATTGGTTAATGAACTTGATTACAAACCAGAAAATTTAGAAATTGAAAAAGAATATTCTGTAAAGGCAGGTCACAGTAAATTTGCACCAAGAATTGATGTTTTGGTAAAAGATGAGAAAGGTAATCCTTTCTTTTTTATTGAAGTAAAAGCTCCAGACAAATTTGAAAAAGACAAAAGTGAAATAGAAGGACAATTATTCTCTTTAGCTCAATCAGAAGAGAAAGATTTTAAAACAAAAGTTAAATATTTAGTTTATTATACGTCTGAATTAGTTGATGATAAAATTGTAGACAAAGCAATAATTATTGACTTTGAAAAATACTCTACTTATGAAGATTGGGAAGCTGACGGATTTATTTCTATTGGCACAGAATTAACCGCCGGTTATGGTGAGCCAAAAAAGCAACCCTTGATTAAGGGAGATGAAAAATATGATTTAAGAACTAAAATAAATCGTATTGAAATTGAAAATTTAGGTAGGAATTTGCACAATGTACTTTGGGGTGGTGGCGGAACCAATGATAGCGAAATATTCTATTCATTAGTAAATATCATTTTAGCCAAAATTCAAGATGAATATGAAAAAGAAGACGGTCAAGAATATGATTTTCAAATTTATCAATATGGGCACAATGTAGAAAGTCAAGAAAAAATATTTGATAGAGTAAATGGATTATATAAAAGAGCTTTAAAAGAACAACTTAATGTTTCTGAACAACAAAAAATAGATGATGATAGTGTTATCAATAGAAATAAATTCCCATTAAATAAATTAGTTTATACTGTTCAATCTCTAGAACATTTTTCATTTTTAGAAGGCAGAAGTTCTTTAGATGGAAAAGATATTTTGGGCGATTTCTTTGAAAGTATTACTCGTGATGGTTTCAAACAAAACAAAGGACAGTTTTTTACACCAACCAATGTAGTAAACTTTTTATTGTATGCGTTGCAGTTGGATAATTTGGCAATTGAACGACTAAATACTGATAGAGAATTACCATTAATCATTGACCCTAGTGCGGGTAGTGGAACGTATTTAGTAGAAGCAATGAAACTGATTACTAAAGAAGTAAAATACAAGCAATTTCATAAAGTTAAAGCAAGTAAAAATGTGAAATGGCGTTTTGAGGAATTGTTTAAGCCCGATTACCAAGAGAACAAATGGGCTAGAAATTATTTATATGGTTCTGAAATCAATTTTGATTTAGGTACAGCATCAAAAGTAAATATGATCTTGCACGGTGATGGTTCAACCAACATTTTTGTAAAAGATGGTTTATTGCCTTTTCGTTTTTATGTTAAAGAAAGCTCCCCTAATTATTTAGAAACTTCCAGCACAGATATTTTATACAATGACAAAGAAATAAATGGAAAATTTGATGTTGCTATTAGTAATCCACCTTTCAGTGTTAGTTTAGATACTCAAACACAACGTGAAGTTAAAAACGCTTTTATATTTGGCGACAAAAAGAACTCTGAAAATTTATTTATTGAACGCTACTACCAACTTTTAAAAGAAGGTGGCCGTTTAGCTGTTGTATTGCCCGAAAGCGTTTTTGATACGACCGAAAACAAATACATTCGTTTGTTTATCTTCAAATATTTTAATGTAAAAGCTGTGGTAAGTTTACCACAAATAACCTTTGAACCTTTTACAAGCACCAAAACCAGTTTGCTTTTTGCTCAAAAGAAAACCAAAAAACAAGTAGAAGCTTGGAATGTAGTTTGGGACAAATACGGTAAAGAATGGAGTTTGCTAAAAACAAGAGTAACCGACTATGTGAAATATTTTGTAAACGAAGAAAAGCTCAATAAAAAATGGGCAAAAGATGTAGTAGAAGACATAGAAAAAAAGAACGATAAAAATATTTTAACCAATACACAACGCTTTTTAAAAGACTATTTAACCGAAGAAGACAAAACCCTTGCACCAAAAGAGTTATTAATTAAATATGCAGATGAAATAGACAGCATTTCAAAATTTGATAAAGACACCCAAATATTTGGTTTTTATAATGCTTGGTGGGTTTTTGGCGAAGTAGCCAAAGAATTAGACTACGATATTTTTATGGCAGAAGCAGAAAATGTAGGCTACAAACGAACCAAACGAGGAGAAAACCCAATGCCAAACGATTTGTACGACATTGAATATGCACCAACCAATTTAGACACCAAAGCAATAATTGAAGGCTACGAAAAAGAAATAAAACGCTTTACCGAACTACAAACCGAAACCCAAACAGAACTAACAACTGCCGAAACCAAGTTTGCCGAAAAGGAAAACGACACTCTTAAAAAGAAAATAGAAAAACTTACTGCCGATGTTCAAAATTGGCTAACCAAAATAGACAACCAAGAAAGCGAAAAAACGTTGGTTGAAAGTATTTTTGAAACCTATTACAAAGCAGATAAACTAAAAGAAGAATACACAGAAAGAACAGACAAAGAACTAATAAACCATTTTAAAAATGGCGTTTTACAACGCTACAAATGCGATGACATTGTTCTCCGTAAAACCGAACTACTAACCATTTTAGACAACATTAGAAAAGAGGTAATATGGGAGTAGTTTATCAACGTCAAAGACTTTCAGATTATAGTTCTGAAATTAGTTTAAGAAATGATTTTAAGTACATAAATTCTTTATCCAAAGAAGATAAATCATTTTATACATTCAAAGAAATCTTTGATTTTGTAGAATACACTTCTACGAATTTAAACGATTTAGACGAATTTTTATATGCAGAAATTGGAGATGTAACAAAAATTGGAGATGTAAATCCTGTTTTATTGTCATTTAATGATAGAACCGAAGAAAATGAAAGTTTATTCAAAAAAATAGAAAAAGGAGATATTATTAAACCTCAAAAAGGAGATATTCTAATTTCAAAAATTAGACCTTACTTGAATAAAAACGTTTTAATTGGTGATGAAGAAATTTATTACACAAAAGCATTTATTCATATTAGACCAAAAATAAATTCTGAAATATTTTATTTTGCAATTCGTACAATATTTTATAATCAGATAAATGCAGTTTCAAGACAAGGTAAAGGATATCCAACCTTAAAAGAAGATGATTTAAAGTATATTAAATTTTCAAAGCATATTATTGACACTTTTATTAAAAAAGAAAATGAAATACTTTTAAAAACTAATACTTTAAATTTAGAAATAGCCAAATTAAAATACTCAAAACTAAAAACTTTAGATATTATCAATAAAGTTTTTGGTGATGAGTTTAAAATTGATTTATCCATTCTTAAAGCTTTAGATGAAACTAGAAAGCTAAATGTAAAATTTAGTAATCTTAATGCTGATAATAGTAATATAAGAAGTGGAATTCGTTGGAGTAAAATGCAATTTATACAAAAAGAACTTTATAAGAATGTAGATTGTATAAAAACACTCGGTTACTATATTTCTAAATCTAATAATGGTTGGAGTCCGTTGTCCGTTGAAAATGGCGAAGGAACACCGATATTAGGTCAAGAGAGTTTTTCATTTGATGGAATTTTAAATATAGAACCTTCTAAGTTTACAGAACAAACAAAAAACAATATAAACGATTTTTATATAAATCAAGGAGATTTTTTTGTTAGTAGAGGAAACACTGTTGATTTAGTTGCTTTGGCTTGTGTTGTTGAAAATGAAATTACAGAAGATATTTTATATCCCGATTTATTTATTAAAGTTGCTTTTGACGAAAAAATAATTAGCAAAAAATATTTAGCATTTGTATTTAATTCATTTATTGGAAGACTATATTTTAAATATGTTGCAAAGGGGAAGAATCAAACAATGGTAAAAATTTCCTCTATTGAATTAGAAAACTTTCATTTTCCGTTACCAAATATTGAAAAACAAGCTGAAATTGTAGAAAAAATAAAATCACAAATAGACGCACAAAATATACTTGATATTCAAATTGCAGAGAAACAAAATCAAATAAATGAGATTGTAGAAAAAGCTATAAAATATCCTTAATTTAAAAATTTAACTATATTATTTTGTTTAACTATAAATAAAACATGAACGAAAATTTATATCAATTAAAAGAAACCTTTCTACAAGAATGGCCTTTACGTCGTATTCAAAATATGACATTAGGGGAGTATACTAATTTAGATAAAACCTCTTTTTGTTATTGGGTAGAAGCTATAACAACAGATGTTGGAAGTATATGGGGTGGTTCTGCATATAAATTCGGTATATTTAAAAGAAAAAATTTAGAATCTACAACTTCCAAAGAGAGTCTACTAACGGATGGTGAATATTCTTGGGCAAAAAAATATGGGGAGACTAAAGAAATAGCTTTTAATAAAATAAAAACAATTTTATTAGCTATAATAGAAAATACCCAAAATAACACAATAGAGAATATTGATGAAATTGATTTAGGGGATGCTTATAAATGGAAAATAGCCTTTTTATATGGAGATTTTAATGTTATAAATATATTTAACAATGAATCTTTGTTTGAAGCAGCACAGTCATTAGGTTATACAGGAAATTCCAAAAAGTTTACTGACTTATACCGATTTATACTGCCATTAAAAGAACCTGAACAAGACTTTTTTGATTTTACAGCCGAGTTGTGGCAACAAACATCATTAGCAAATCCTACAAGATATTGGTTATATGCCCCTGGTGAAAATGCATCTAAATGGGAAGAGTTTTATAATGAGGGTATTATGGGGTTAGGTTGGGATCAATTAGGTGATTTAGACCAATATGCTTCAAAAAAAGAGATTAAAAAGAGATTGCAAGAATTAGAAAAAACGGAATCTACTAAACAGAATGACACGTCAGCTAATTTCGAATTTCACAAAGTAATTAAAGAAGGTGATGTTGTTATTGTTAAAAAAGGAATTAGTGAAATTTTAGGATATGGAGTAGTAACTTCTGATTATTTTTATGATGAAAATAGAGATACTTATCAGAAATGTAGAAAAGTAAATTGGAAATTAAAAGGTACTTGGAAAGTTAATCATAACTTGGTACTTAAAACCCTTACTGATATAACTAAATATGCAGCAGAGGATCCAAATTATTCTAAATATTATGAGAAGTTATTAGCAATTATGAAAGGGGAAAATTACAAGCAGGCGTATTCAAATTATTTAAGCACTATTTACAATGAAAATAGCGGTACAAAAACTTCTTATATAAAAGCAATTGAAATTCTTTCAGATTTATTAGACTATAATATTTTTGAAGTAAATGATATATCGCAATTGCAGCACTTGTATGACGATTTAATTAAAGAACAAAGAAATACAGAAGGAAAATATTTCCATCCAGAAGCGCCTTCTTATGGTCAAAACGGATTTTATTCGGCTTCAATTAAAACTTATATCGATTTTCATAAAAAACAAAAAGATATTTCTATGATTACTTCTTCAAATAATATAGCTTTAAATCAAATATTATACGGACCTCCTGGAACTGGGAAAACATTTACTTTACAAAATAAATATTTTGATAAGTTTACCATAAAAGAATCTTCACTTTCAAAAGAACAATATTTAGAGAATTTAGTTTCAGATTTGAGTTGGTGGCAAGTTATTAGTATAGCTGTATTAGACCTTCAGACTTCTAAAGTTAATGCAATTCATGAACATGAGATTGTAAAAGCCAAAGAAAAAATTTCGGATTCTAAGACAGTACGACCAACTATTTGGGGACAATTACAAAGGCATACAGTTTTAGAATGTGATTATGTGAATGTTAAAGATCGTTCTGAACCCATGTATTTCAATAAAGATGAGAATTCAAATTGGACGATAGATAATGAATTATTAAGTCAATATTACCCTGAAGCATTTGAAATTCTGAATGGAATTAAAAATTTTACAGGTAATGAAGGAATTTCTATAAAAAACTATGAGTTTATTACGTTTCATCAGTCATTTAGTTATGAAGATTTTATAGAAGGCATTAAGCCTAAACTAGATGAAGGTGAAACAGATTTGAATTTTGAAATTAAAGATGGTGTATTCAAGAAGTTGTGTATAAAAGCAGAATTAGATCCAGAAAATAATTATGCTATTTTCATTGATGAAATTAATAGGGGAAATGTTTCTGCAATTTTTGGCGAATTAATTACCCTTATTGAAGCTGATAAACGAATTGGCGCAGTTAATGAATTAAAAGTTAAATTACCGTATTCCAAAAAGGAATTTGGTGTGCCTTCTAACTTATATATAATTGGTACAATGAACACTGCCGATAGAAGTGTAGAAGCTTTAGATACGGCTTTAAGACGTCGTTTTAGTTTTGTGGAAATGATGCCAGATGAAAAAGCAATTGCTGATAAGAAATTCACAGATTATGATAGAGCTGCAATAATGAGTTTAATTAATCAGCGCATTGAAGTCTTATTGGATAGAAACTACACATTAGGTCATTCTTACTTTATAAAAGAAGACTTTAAAAATTCATTTGAAAATGAAATAATGCCATTACTTCAAGAATATTTTTATAATGACTATGGAAAAATAGGTTTGGTATTAGGCAGAGGATTTGTAAGAGAAAAAGCCATAACAGCTAAAAACGATAAATCTATTTTTGCAGACTTTGATACTAAAAACGAAGTAGATATTATCAAATCATATGAATTGATTCCGTTTGCTGAAATAGATTTTGAAATAGCTATTCAAACCTTATTAGCATAGAAAATGCTGAAAGAAAACACCATACAAGTATTTGAACATTCCTTCTTACCGATAGAAGGTAAATTTGAGCAACGTCATTTTGTGGCCTTGTCCAAATTGAATGCGTTACACAATTATCAATATTTTGATTTAAAACATAATGGTATCGTTTTCAAACAGTTTGTAGGTGTTATTCAAGTGGATGGTTTAACTATTGAGATTTTACCAAAGATTGATAAAAATGAATCTGAATCTGCAGAAAACAAACAAAAATGGCAATCTACTCTGATAGAAATGCTGAGCGTTACTCGTAAATTAAAAGTGCAAAAAGTAGGTGAAGCTAATGTTTCTAAACAATCGATTCACTTATTAGATATTTATTTTGAATGGTTTTTAAATGAAGTACAATTGTTACTTCATCAAGGACTAATAAAACAATATTACAAAGAGACAGGCAATGTAAAAGCATTGAAAGGTAAATTAGAATTTGCAGGTCATTTATCTAAAAACTTAGTACATAAAGAACGTTTTTATACCACGCATCAGGTGTATGATAAAGACCATTTGGTTCACCAAGTTTTAGGTCAGGCGTTATCCATTATTGAGACCTTTTCGAAAGGAACGTATTTATACAGTAAATGCAAAACCACGCAATTAAACTTTCCAGAAGTTAAAACTATTAATGCTAATGAAGTTACTTTTTCTAGATTGCCTAAAAAAAGAAAAACAGCTCCTTATGAAACGGCTTTAGCCATTGCTCGGTTAATTATTTTGAATTATGCGCCTAATATCAAAAGTGGTTCGGAACAAATGTTAGCTTTGTTGTTTGATATGAATAGTTTGTGGGAGGAATACATATTGATTCGCTTAAAACAAGTTGCTGATGACAAAGGATTTAAAGTATATGGTCAAAATTCAACAGGTTTTTGGAAAAACATATCCATTCGTCCTGATATAGTTTTAGAAAAAGGGGAAGGGGATACTAAAGAAACTTTTATCATTGATACTAAGTGGAAAAATATTGACAATTCAGCACCTTCCACAAATGATTTAAGACAAATGTATGTCTATAATGACTATTGGAGTAGTAATAAGGCTATGTTGTTGTATCCATCTAATTTGCCGTCCGTTCAAGATGTAGAATTTACTCCGTTTAAAAATCAGAAACACGCGTGTTCTTTAGGTAAAATCTCTGTTTTTAAAGATGCGGTTTTAAATGATACGATAGGTGATGAGGTTTTGGGGTGGTTTGAGTGAAAATGAGTTAATTACTACATATAAATAGGTATTTTGTGTTTTAACATGCTAAATTGTTACTTTATTTTGTAAATAAGTTTGGATAATTCAATTTTTTTTTATAATATTTGGAAACCAAATCCTATCTACTATGACTATTTTAATCTTTATTTGTTTAAAACGACAAATTAGTTTTCAAGAATTATTTAGCAATTTGATATTTCAATATCAAATTTAAATATATTGGTTTATGTTCACTGATTCATTATCTCGGGTTTTACTCTATTTACAGTTTTGGTCTATAATAATTTATAGGGCTGTTGTTATTGTATTTAAGCGTAATAAAAAAGTCGTTGAAAATTATTTGGATTATAGAACTGAAAATATTGTAAAACTCGAGAAATTGTATTAAAAAAAATATTCGATGATTTAATGGCACAGCAACGAAAAATCGAACTAGATTTATACATTATATAGTAACCCAAGATGATTAATTCATAATTTCCAAGCACAAGGTACTTTATAGAGAATATTGAGTGCTTAATATAATAATAAAAATAGATACAATATAAATGGTAACACAAGCTTATTTTAAAAACATAAGATCACATATAACTAAAGAACTTCAAGGTTCTAATAATTCTATTTATGCTGCAATTGCATGGTTTACAGATTCGAAATTATTTAAAATATTATGTGACAAAGCAAGTCAAGGGCTTGATGTTCAGTTAATAGTTGTGGATGATTTTATTACAAGGGGGTGTAATATAAATTATAAAGAACTAGAAAAAGCAGGAGGGAAAGTATATCTGATTAATGAAAATCAAGGTTCTTTAATGCACAATAAATTTTGTGTTGTAGATGAAAAACACACAATTACAGGTTCGTATAATTGGAGCATGAAAGCAGCAACAAATCACGAAAACATAACAATATCTAGTGATAATTTTGATTTAGCTTCATCTTTTATTGATGAGTTCAAAAGGATTAAAGTTTTATACCATGGAAAAGACCCGTTAATTAAATTTGATGCTGAAATTATTTCAAAGCGTCTTATCATTATTGATAATTTAATACAATTAGATGAATATGAACAAATAAAGATTCATCAAAGTAAAATTCTAGAATATCAAGTTACAAAAGAAATTGAAACTATTTTATCATATTTAGAAAATTCAAATTATGCAGAAGCATCAAATCAAATTAAGGATTATTTGAAAAGAATAAAATCTGTTACTCAATTTATAGATTTTGATTTAGAAAGAATAAAATGGGAAATCAAATACCTTGAAGTTGAAATTGTTGCCCTTGAAAATGAAAAAGTAAGTATTGAAAAATTGATTTCAGATTTTGTGCATAGTTATAATATTAAATTTGGTGATTTATTACTGGAAATATTACAATTAAAAAAATGGCGATTAGAAAAGTTAGGGCATGAAAAGAAAGCAGAAGAATATGCAAAAGCAGAAGAACAATATAATAACTATAAGCAAGATTTTGAGCGAGCAAAAGAAGAAATAAAATTTGATTTATCAGATGACGAAAAAAAGGAATTAAAACAAAAGTATCGAAAGGCTGCATTTCTGTGTCATGAAGATATTGTAAAAAATAAATTTCCTGACAATCCTGAAATATGGGAAAAAGCGGAAAAAATAATGAAAGATTTGAATGAAGCCAATGATCAAAATGATTTAAAAAGGGTGTCAGAAATACTTTCAAATCTTGAAAATGGCATTTTTGATAGTGACGATAATTCTAGCTATAGTTCTAAAGAAAAATTGATGGAACGATTAGAATATTTAAAACAAAAAAGAAGTGAATTACTAGTACAATTAGAACAAATAAGCAATGATAAATCATATAAAGATATAATATCAATAAAAGATATGGATTTATTTTATCAAGAAGAACAAGAGCGTTTAGAAAATGAATTAATCAATATTAAAAATGAGCAAAACTAATTTACCATCTAATACTGGGAATAAATCCGTCAACCCAATAAAATCTACTTTAAGTATAAATAGTATTAGAAATACAGCACTTAAATCAATTCAATACTGTGCAAGAGTAACAAGAAATAATCCTTGTGCAATAGTTTTACTTATTGACCAATCTGGGTCAATGAAAGAAGAATTTAGTGAAGGAGTTTCTAGGGCTCAAGTTGTTGCAGATATTATAAATGAACTTTTTGATAGTCTTATTATGAAATGCCAAAGAGAAGGAGGTATAAGAGATTATTTTCAAATAATGGTAGTTGGTTATGGAAAAAATGTTGGAGGTTCACAAGTGTCAATAATTTGGGAGGGGGATTTGGCTGAAAAAGATTGGGTTTCTGTTAGCGACTTGAAAGATAATATTTTAGAAACAATAAAAATTCAAACTACTAAAATGATGCCGTGGGGAGAAGTTCCTGATGTTAGAACAAAAAAAATATGGGTAAATCCATGTCATGATGGATTAACTCCAATGTATGAAGCATTAAAATTTTGTAAGGAAAAATTAGAAGATTGGATATATGATTATCAAGATAGTTTTCCTCCAATGGTTTTTAATATTACAGATGGTTATCCTACTGACATAGATGACTTATCATTAATTGAAAATATTTGCTCAGAAATAAAATCTATAAAATCAAATGATGGGAATACATTAATTTTCAATTGTTTAATTACAGTAGGAGATGAAATGGTATTGCCAAGTATTACTTCTTATAAAGAATTTGAAGAAAATGAATACCATCATGTATTATTTAAATCCTCCAGCTCTTTACCTCATGAGATGAAATTTATAGCAAACCAAATATATCAAGATGAGAGATTTATTAGTGATGAAATAAAAGGAGTGATAATAAACTCAACTGTCAATAGCTTAATAAACTTTTTAAATATAGGAACAAATACAGCTTTAGCGAATGCAGCAGAATAAACCATTTTTATCACTATATAATTTTATTGACAAATCGTCTGAAATTGAAAATGAAGATGCTGTTAATTATTTTGAAGATACAAGAGGCCATAGGATTGCAGTTTCTGATGGTGCTGGTGGTGCTGGTATTTTTTGTAAAAGTTGGGCAGAACATTTGGTGAAAAACCAGCCTGATTCGCCTTTTTCAAATAAAGAAATTATTAAAGAGTGGTTCATTAGTATTAGTAAATCATTTTACAATGAAAACATAGAGTCTATAAATAATTTAGATTCTTTTATTTTAGAAAAATTTATTAAAGAAGGTTCTTATGCTACTCTATTCTTTACTTGGTGGAACAATCATACAAATATTTTACATTATTCAGGTATCGGAGATACAACATTATTTATTTTTAGGAAGTGCGAGGTTGATTATAGTCCAATATTAATAACTCCAATTAATGAACAAAAAAGTCTGGATGATTTTCCAAAACTTTTGAATTGGAATAAAGAATTAAGTTTTGATTTAATTAGCAAAGAAATTAAATTAAAATCAAAAGATGTTTTAATAATCTGTACAGATAGTTTAGCAAGATGGATTATTTATCATTTAATGATTTTAGCAACATCCGAGACACAAAATTTGTTAGGAGATACAATTTCCAAAAATATTAATAAAGAAAAATTAGAAAATTTTAAATTATCAAATAAATATAAAAACATCTCAGATTTGTTATTTAAATTAGAGTATACATTAAATGAAAGTTTAGATTTTTTAAAAAAAGTAATAGAAAAGCAAATCAATGATAACCAATTAGAAAAAGATGATTTTACAATAGTTTTTAAACGTATTTAATGTATCCAAATAATCCTCAATATAGACATGCAATAGCTAATAAAGCATATCCACCTGATAATGGAGGACATGTTTTTACTCCTATACTCGAAAATGAAGAACCTAAATACGAGTCAGGTAATAAAGCAATTGTATTTAAAGTTACAGATGATAAAACTGAAAAAACAAAGGCACTAAAATTATTCTTAATTGATAATAAAGAACGTTTTAGTCAATTTCTCGAAATAAGTAATTTTTTAAATAAATTCAGTACTCAATTTTTTGTTAGTTTCAATTTTATTGAAAAATTTATCTATGTAGAGGTTAGTCAAAATCCAGAAGAAAACTATTTTCCAGGGTTAATAATGGAATGGGCTGAAGGTAAAACATTAGGTTCTAAAATTCAAGAATTGTGTAATGCTAAAGACAAAAAGAATTTAAAGAAAATTGCAGAAGCATTTAAAGAACTTTCACTGTTTTTATTAGATAATAATATTGGTCATGGAGATTTAAAGCATGACAATATTATTGTAAATGATGAAAATTACGAAATGAAATTAATTGATTATGATGGTATATTTGTTCCTGCTTTTAATAATCAAATTTCTAAAGAGTTAGGGACAGATTCTTTTCAACATCCCTTAAGAAAAAGTACTGATTTTAATGCTAATATTGACCATTTTTCAATTCTAACTATTTATACTTCTTTAATTGCATTATCAATTAATCCTGATTTATTTGTAAAATATAATGACCAACAAAATTTACTTTTTACAAAAGAAGATTTCCTTAAACCAGATGATTCTGAACTATTCAAAGTTCTTTTTCAAATTAAAGAAGTTAAAAGGCTTCTCTTTTGCATAAAACAATCATTACTAAGTAATTCTATTTATATAGACAATATCAAGGATATACTTAATAATGTTTTTCCAAAACCTTCAATAGTAATTTCGCACACACCAGATATTCCACTGGCTGGTAAAGAAATTTCAATAAGTTGGATCACTGAAAATACAGATTCAGTCAGAATTGATGGTAAGGAACATGTAGTTTCAGGCAAAATTACAGAAAAATATGATGCTTCAAAAAAAATAGCTTTTGAAATTGCCAACCCATTTGAAAAATTAACGGTATCATATGAAATTAAAGTCCTTGAAAGTCCAGTAATAAAGAATTTCAAACTTAGACAACAAAAAATCGAATTTCAGAAAAGCACTTTTTTAGATTGGGATGTAAATTATGTTACAAAAGTATTTTTGTTTTCAGATGGCACTAAAGAAGACGTGTCTGATAAACGCAGTAAAGAGATAACACCACTCAAAGATACTACTTATGAATTATCTATAATTGGGCTTGATGGTAAAACAATTATTTCCCAAAAAGTAAATGTTCAAGTATTCAAAAGAGTTTTAATTACCGAATTCAAATCTAATCTTGATTTTGTTGTAGAAAGTATTCCAATTAAGTTGACTTGGAAAACTGAAAATGCTTCCAAAATTTCACTTTCATCTTCTCTTGAGGCAGATATAGATGTAACAGGTAAAAGTAATATTGAGTTAAAACCTAAAAAAGATGCTAATTATACATTAACTGCAAAAAATGAACTTTTTCAAGCCTCAAAACAAATTAATATTGGGGTACAAAATTTACACAAAATTCCAGCTTTAGATTTGGCAATGCCAAAAATGCCAACAATAAATGTAACAATACCTAATGTTTCAAATGATATTTTTAATCAAAATGAAAATGTATTTAATGATTTTTTAAACAAAAAAGAAAAATTTAGTCTAACAAAAAGTTTAAAATCATTGCTTTCAAAATGAGAAAATATACTAAAATACATAGTTATTTTTGGGAAATTGCTAATTACAATACTTTTTATATGAAGTTTTGTAAAACATCATTTAACAGCTTTTCAGGTATTGGATTGATACTTTTTATACAAATATGTATAGCGTTCTTTTCTGGTTATTTAGCAACTTCATTATTCAATCTTAATTGGTTAATTAACTTAGGAATAGGATTGATATTTGCGTTTGTAACATTTTTTTATATAAAATATTCAACTCTATTTTTATCAAATAGCTTTAGTAGAAAAAGACTATTAATTTTATTTACTTTTTCCATTATTATTTCACTATTTTTAACACTCCCTTTTCTATTAATAATATTTCAATCTCAAATTGAATATGTTTTTTTAATAAATCATGGTTTAATAAACATAACAAATATTAATAGAATATGGAAATTACCATATGGATTATTTGAACTATGCTTCATTCAAGAAAATGATTTAATCGTGTTTTTTGTTAGCAGTACTCTTTTTATTTTAATGTTATTTATTCTCTTTTATCCATACAGTTTAATTTATAATAACAAAACAAGCCTTTACTATAAAATTATAAAAATATATGAAGAAAGATTTAATCAAGAGTAAGAATACTAAAAGTAGTAAAGAAAAAAAATATTCATCAATACAATATTTTTTTTGGTTGCTATCAGGTTGTGAAATAAGTATTTTAAAAGATTGCCCTACGGATTATAATCGTCAGGCAGGTATAGGCTTTACAATATTTATGACAACTTTACTTGCATTTTTCTCAGGGAGTTATGCAGGATGGTACTTTAGTGAAAGCTACACTACTGCTATAATTTTTGGTCTTTTATGGAGTGCATTGATTTTTAGCATTGACCGAAGTATGGTGGTAACGCTAAAAAAAGATCCTACACTTAAAGAACAGAAATTTTGGGTGCCATTAATTTCAAGAGGTTTCATGGCGTTATTGATTGCTTTTATTATTTCAATACCATTGGAGTTGTTAATATTTCAAGAAAATATTGAACTACATATGGTAGAATATAAGTTAGACCAAACATATGAAGTCCAACAAGCATCTATGCGAAATGAAGCAGTCAATGATAAAGAAAAAAATCTAAAGCGTGATAGTCTAAATTCTGTAGAATTAAAAAATGAATTAGCTTTTGGGGAACCTCAAGGAGATCCTATTTATAAAAATCTTAAAGATGATTTTAATAATAGAAACAATCAATATCAAACGTTACTTACAGCATTAAATAAAGCAACTTATCTAGCTAATAGAGCTTATAATAATGTTCCATTAAGACTCAATTCGAACAGTAAAGATGATAATTCAAATGAATGGAAAGAATATCAAAAAAAGTTAAATAAAAAAAATAGTGAAAAAAGAAAATTAAATAGTTTTGATAAAGCTGCATTAAATAAAGCTAAAAGTGGAAAAGATAATTACTTGTCTAATTGGATAGCTAAAAAAAATAAAGATAAAAATAATTTAGATACTAGTGTTAAAAGTCAAGTTAATGACATCTCAAAAAGTATTAGAAAGTCTGATTCAATTAAAGGTAATTTCGAAGAAAATATAAAAGACAAAAAAGGATTTGTTTTAAGATTCATGATATTGGAAGACCTTGCTTCTTCAACTAAGAAAATCGAAACTAAAGATGTTAAAGGTAAAATAATAAAAAAAACAGTTAATAATAAAGAAGGTGCTACAATTTTATTTCTATTATGGTTAATTAGAATTTTATTTTTCACAATTGAAATTTTACCAACAATTGCGAAAATTGCAACTCCTTTAGGTGCTTATGATTTTGCAATTTATAGAAAGGAAAAAGAAATTGAACAAGACTTAGAAAAAAGAACAGAAGATTATTTATTGCATCAAAAAGCAATACGAGAATTAGAAAATATTGCACATCAAGAACAAATAATTGAGAAAAATAAGATTGAAAACAAATTACATTCTGATATGTTAAAAGAAATTGCCTCGGCTCAAAATGAAGTTGCAAGAAAGCAGATTGAAGATTTCAGAAATAAGCATTTGTAAAATCATGACCCCAGAACAAAAAGATATCTTAAAGCAGCTTGCCCAAATGGGCGATGTAGTCTATGTAAAGCAAGATGGAAGTCGTATTGGCTTAAATGAAGACGGAAAGGTGCCTTTGCAAACACAAGCTGAAGCGGTGTTGTATTTTTTTCAGCGCTTGGATATTGATATGCTTAAGTTGTTGCTAGATGATGCAAATACCTATCAGAATTTTGAGAAAAAAGAATTTCTAAATAAACTTGATTTAGCTTTTGATCATTTGTTGCTAGCCGGAAATACGTATTTGAATACGTATGAGGGTATGTGTAATTCGGAGACGTGTAATTTTAAGTGTAAGGGCTATTCATTCGTTGGGAATGCTACAAACGATTATATGGACTTTATTTTTGATATTAGGGATAATCGGGTTTTTGATATGTATGAGTGTAGTCAGTTTCGATGTGATAGTCCGCCCTATCAAGTAAAACGATATATTTCTATTGATGATTTTGAGTTACCTTTTTAATGGGGGTAGGGTTAAGGGTTAAGGGTTAAGGGGTTGTCCTTCGGCAAGTTCAGGATGGGAAATTTAGTTTAAAATGGAATTCCTTCTGGGTACTGCTCTATATTATCTTTGTTTTGTTTGTTTTCATAGTCTTTTTTCCACTGATTTAGTTGTTCTTCTGTCCAAAATTCATCTGGAAAAGCTTCATCGTATAATGGGTATATTTCTCCATTTGCTTTGAAATGATATTCGATATTTGGTATTAGATTGGTTTTGTCTTTTACTTCTAATCCGGCAATATGTAATAGCTTGTCAATAAGCTCATCTCGTTCCTCCAAACTATTGGTGTAGAAATAAAATTCTATTTGTGGCTGTTCTTTTATTTTCCATCCGTTTGTGAATTCAATTGCTATGTATTGAATATCATAATATTTCTTAGAAAGATATTCTAGTAATTGTGCCGTGTTTTCGAACTTTTTTTTCATCCATCTGTAAGGATGTACTGTGTTTTTACGTTGTCTTATTCCGTTATTTATTTTATATCGAAGTTTGTAATTTGAAATCGTTAGATGTTTAAAATGCCTCAATAACCATAGATTAGACCTGGTACTTCCAACAAAAATTTTAAAACTTTTGTGATTCGAAAGTAACGTGATAGCACTAATTAGGTTTTCTTGTGTGTCCATTTTTTTTAATTTGAATCTGTCTTTTTTTTTTGTCATTCCCACTTTGTGTATTATGAAAAAAAGGTACTTTGATTTCTGTATTCTAGTCTTTTAATGCAAATAAAATCGATTCGCTCTTTAGGTACTTTTCCAATTCATCAAACGTAAATTGTATGCTAATTTGTGTGTCTAAACTTTGAATTGCATGAGGAAATTCAAAGTAATGTTCTTTATAAATTATTAGTTTTCCTTCTTTAATATAGAATGTATCAAATATAGATTCTGGAACTTCATTTACTGAAAATGCATTATTATATGTTTCGCTATCACCAAACGCATTAATCCATTCCTCCTCCGTAACGTCATTATAATCTTTTTTATGAACTAATAAAGCGCTTTGAATTCGTTCTCTTATTTTAGCTTTAAATTCATTCAAACGATTGGAATCAATTTCATTTATCAACGAGATTTCTTTTTTATTACTCAAATTAAATACGTGATAAATAGTTCCAGATGATAAATATGCGCTCATATATTCCCAGTAGTATGACACGCTTAGTATGTTTTTTTGAGCAAAGAGAATTTCTAATTTTGGAATTTTATTAGTAGTTTGATTTTTATATTCATTCATTTCATAAAGAAGTGATGAATTATCTAAAAGTACTAATTGATTGTTTTTTGGAATTATTGCAGTCCCTTTATATTTAGAATCTGTTTGAACTAAATTAACTTTTAATTGTTTTTTACTGTTAGGTTTATTCCAAAATCCTTTTAGTGCATTACCAGAATTAACTAAAGTGAATATTCCAGTTATGATGTTTTCTTTGCTTTTTTCTTCGATTATCCAGGTATTACCATTTGTTTTGCCCGATAAACTAATACTGCTTCCGTTTTTTTTATAAAAATACGAACCTGAAATCGTGTTATTCAAAACATCTAGATTGATGTCTACCCAAACAGGAATGTTTTCATTAATATATCCTTCATAGGATTGGGCATGACAATTATTCCATTTTGCCATAACTAACACAACTAGTAATAAGGTTATTTTTTTCATGTTTTTGTATATTAATTATTGATAATTGTATTAATAGCAGCGAACTTTATGTAGTATTTTTTTAAAAAATGAGTGTGTAATTTATTCAAAGATAAATATTTTTTTAAAGTCAGGTTCAAAAATTTTATTATAATGAAAAACTATCTTTGAGGATTATATTGATTTGTGTTATCTTTTATTGGGCTTACTATGGGCTAATATTTTTATGTAAATATTTTATGTTTGTATACTACTTTTTGAATAACCTTTTCATTTTCTAGGATAACAAGTAATAAAGTATTAGTTTTGATTATTATTAATTCAAAAAAATTCATGAAGTATATTAAATTAATCACTTTCTTTATTTGTATAAATTCTTTTTCACAAGAAGTATCTAGAGCTACAATTTCTGTTGTAGGTAATTCTAATATTACTTCTGGTGGATATTTTGTTAGCCAAAGTATTGGTCAACTTTCTACTATTGGGTTTACTGAAATGTTTAACAAAAGTATTGTACAAGGTTACCAACAACCATCAAGAATGAAAATTTTGGATGTAAGTAAAGAACAAGAAACCTTACAACTTTTTCCTGTGCCTGTTTCTGATGAATTAAATATACTATTTTCAATGACAACAGAAGGTAAATGTACCGTTGAGCTATTTGACCCGCTAGGTAGGTTAGTAGCCAGTAAAGAATGTATAATTGCAGATTTTAAAACTAGTATTTCTCTTATAAATTTATCCACTTCAACATATATCGTTAAAATAACAAAAAATACAAGTACTTTTTATGAAACAATTATCAAAAATTAAAGGATTAATATGTATCAGTTTCTTTTCATTTATTTCTGCTCTAGGGCAGGAAATGTATTTAAATTCAGGTGTGAACTTAACTACATATGAATTTAAAAGCACTGATAATTTACCACTTAAGTTTAATAGTAAAACTAGTTCTTTTTATGAATTAGGCTATGGCATTAAAATGATGGATGATAGAATGCGTTATGGTATTGGATTAGCTGTTAATGGTTTTGATGCTACGGCTGGCGATAGCGCAAATTATTATGAGTGGAAAACTACTTATATGGGATTAAATAATCAATTACAATATGTTATTATTCCTTCAGAAAGAAATCCTATTGAATTAAGCGGTGGCCTTCAACTACAATTGATGCATATACTTAATGGCGAACAAAAAATTAATGGTGAACAATTTGATTTAACTAAAGAAAAAGAATTTACAGGTATATGGATTCAACCTGGAGCATTAATTACCGCGAAATATTTTGTAAGTGATGATTGGCAATTGAGCTTGGGATATAATTATTCAACAAGTATAAATGTCTCAAATAGTACAGAAGAAAAACTAAAATTCAATAATCAACAAATCCGATTTGGAATTCATTTACTTGTAAATTAATATAACATGAAAAAAATATTTACCTTACTATTCCTATTAGTAGCCTCAATAGGACTTTCTCAAAATTCAGGAATAACGTATCAAGCCGTTATCTATGGTCCTAATGGACAGCAATTACCAGGTGCAAATAACCAACAATATATATTAGCCAATAAGACTATTTGTTTGCGATTTTCTATTATTGACCAAACTGGAACTGTTGAATATCAAGAAACAATTGTTACCACTACAGATAAATTTGGAATGGTTAACTTGTTAATTGGTACTGGTAACCAGGTAAGTGGTTATGCTCCAAACTTTGCAGGTATTGTTTGGAATGCAAATACAAAAAGTTTAAAAGTAGAGTTGGACCCAAGTCAGAATTGTCAAAATTTTACTCAAATAAGTAACAATCCGTTTACCTATGTGCCATTTGCCTATTTTTCTGCGAATCCAGGTCTACCTGGCCCTACAGGTCCAGCTGGTCCAGTTGGTCCAGCAGGACCGCAAGGTGTTCAAGGAATAGCAGGTGCAACAGGACCTCAAGGTATACCTGGTTCTAATGGATTAAACGGAGCTCCAGGTGCACAAGGACCTCAGGGTATACAAGGAGTACAAGGTGCAGCCGGAATGCCGGGTACAAACGGATTAAATGGTGCTCCAGGATTAAATGGAGCTAATGGAATTTCTGCTTATCAAGTTGCGATTAATAACGGTTTTGTAGGAACGGAACAACAATGGCTTTTGTCCTTAATAGGTGCTAATGGTACAAATGGATTATCAGCTTATCAGATTGCAGTTAATAATGGTTTTGTTGGAACTGAATCTGCTTGGTTAGCCACATTGATTGGTCCTCAGGGTCCTGCAGGTTCATCTAATGCTACTGTTGGAAGTAGTGCGGTTTTTTCAAATTCTACAATAACTTACTATCAGCCATTAAATCATGTTAATGGCGCAAATGAATTTTCTTTAAGCAATAATGGAAAGCATATAATTTTAACCAATTCTAGTTGGGATATTATCAATTCTAGCGGACAATCTATTATCAATGAAGTTGGGCATGCATATGTGATAAAATATGAAAATGGAGCTTTTCAAAATGTAGGTCAAAAAATACAAGGTTCAATTGCGAATGATAGATTAGGTAGTTTTTTTGGAATTAGCGGTGATGGTTTAACACTTTTTGTAAGTCATAGTTTACCTACTTATGAATTAAAAATTTATAAGTTTATAAATAACTCATGGACTTATACTTCGTCAATTTCTGGTTTTGGTTATACACAATTTCAAGGAGTTAAAATGACAGATGATGGTAATACAATAATTAGTTATCAATCAGGAAGTACATCACAAACTGCTAAAATAAATGTTTTCAAATTTAATGGTACTAGTTGGGTACATAGTCAATTTGATACAATAGGTATTTACCAAAATGTATATAACTTAGATATAAGTTCTGATGGTAGTACAATTGCAGTTTCTAATTATCAACAAAATTTAAATGTAATTGGAACTGGATTTTCCAATGGTAGAACGGCAATATATAAATTTGATGGCACTTCATGGAATTTATATGGTGGTTTCATTGAAGGTCCATCAGCCCTCAGATGGGGTTGGAAAATTTCATTGTCAAATGACGGAACAAAAATTGCTATTTCTACCGCCTGGAACTCTTTATCAGGCCCTAGTCAAAATGCACCTACTTTTGTCAGAATATATTCAATTATTAATAATTTGTGGACACAATATGGGAATGAAATTGATTTTATATTTCCAGGAACAAATGGCCAATTAACTTTTTTAAAATTTAATTCTTCGGGTGATAGCCTATTAACCTTAATATCTTCTCCTATGTTAAATGGTAACTATTACACTGTATTTAAATTTTTAAATGGTAACTGGAGTCAATTTGGAAGTAATATTGAATGTGATGGCATAAATCATAGTATATATAGTTTAGGGTTTGAATCAAATGTATTTATTTATGCACAAGATAATTATCTAAAAGTTAAAGATTATAATTAATGAAAAAAATATTTACCTTATTATTACTACTAGTAGCCTCAATTGGACTTTCCCAAAATTCTGGAATAACGTATCAAGCTGTAATTTATGGCCCTAATGGACAGCAATTACCAGGTGCAAATAACCAACAATATATATTAGCCAATAAGACTATTTGTTTGCGATTTTCTATTATTGACCAAACTGGAACTGTTGAATATCAAGAAACAATTGTTACCACTACAGATAAATTTGGAATGGTTAACTTGTTAATTGGTACTGGTAACCAGGTAAGTGGTTATGCTCCAAACTTTGCAGGTATTGTTTGGAATGCAAATACAAAAAGTTTAAAAGTAGAGTTGGACCCAAGTCAGAATTGTCAAAATTTTACTCAAATAAGTAACAATCCGTTTACCTATGTGCCATTTGCCTATTTTTCTGCGAATCCAGGTCTACCTGGCCCTACAGGTCCAGCTGGTCCAGTTGGTCCAGCAGGACCGCAAGGTGTTCAAGGAATAGCAGGTGCAACAGGACCTCAAGGTATACCTGGTTCTAATGGATTAAACGGAGCTCCAGGTGCACAAGGACCTCAGGGTATACAAGGAGTACAAGGTGCAGCTGGAATGCCAGGGACAAATGGATTAAACGGTTCACCAGGATTAAATGGGATAAATGGAATTTCTGCTTATCAAGTTGCGGTTAATAACGGTTTTGTTGGAACGGAACAACAATGGCTTTTATCCTTAATAGGAGCTTCCGGTACAAATGGATTATCAGCTTATCAAGTTGCGGTTAATAACGGTTTTGTTGGAACGGAACAACAATGGCTTATATCCTTAATAGGAGCTTCCGGTACAAATGGATTATCAGCTTATCAAGTTGCGGTTAATAACGGTTTTGTAGGAAATGAACAACAATGGTTGGCTTCTCTTCAAGGAGCTCAAGGTATTCAAGGACCGGCAGGACCAATCGGAAATTCTAATTCATCAGGATATTTTTTATCTGTTAATGAATTATCTATACCTTTAGTTCTAGGTTCATGTGAAACAAATGGTGGTCCTTTACAAAATATTATAGCTTCATCAGGTAGTTGGTGGACATTGCCTACAGCAGTAGGTTGGTTTAGTTGTTATACAAGTCCAAATGGATTGTGGTGGGGTGGTTGTAATTCAGGTCCATTATCAACTATTCAGCCAAACTTATGTCAACTTCAAATTACTAGTCCTGTTTCTAGTCAAGTAATTCACAATTATCTTAATTTTTTTTCCAAAAAAGTACAATATAACATAAAAAAAATAGGTCAATGTTTTGATACAGATATTATTTTTAAATTTTACGATACGAATAATAATCTTATTCCAAGTTTTGTTGAATATAAACGAGGAATTACTAATGGTTCTCCAAGCTCAGCTGGTGGAATAACAAATTTACCTATTACTACGAGCTATTTATCTTCAAATAATACTCAAACATATACCTTACTAATGTCAGAATTTAGTCAAGCTTTTTATGAAAATTCATTGACTTTTTTCTTGCCACAAAATGCTGTTAGAATGGAAATAATATTTAATGGACTTGCTGCAAATAATTTTTCACAGAGCTGTTTGCAGTCATTGTATACTACTAGAACACCCGCAGGTTATGGAAGTGGCGCAGGTACAAATAATGGAAGGTACTATTTAGGTAGTGTAGACTATGCATTAATTAAATGGCAATAATAAAAAACATATTTAAAAAACATGTTTTAATTCTCAAAAAAAAATTAATGATAAAAAAAATATTATTTATTTTCATACTTTTTGTTCAAACTGCTACTTTTTCGCAGGTTCAAAATAACCATGGTCATAACCATGAACACCATGAGATAATAGATAAAACAATCTATTATGAGAAATTTATTGGGAAACTAAATTCTGAAAATAAACTAAAAACTTTTTTAGGCGCATCAAATATTACTTCAGAAGATTTCTTAAATATTAACAAATATTATATTGATATATTTTTTAGAGTAAACTTTGATGAAGTACTCCTATATTTAGACGATAAAAATAAGGATGAACTTGTTGTTTCATTAATTAATTTCCTTAATAAAAATAAGCTTGAATTACTTTACGAAACTAGCGAAGTTTATAAAGATGATAGGCATTATTTAGCGAAAAATATCTTTGTTCCTAACTCACAAAATATTGAACAATCTCCACAAGATTTCTGTAATAATTTAAGTTTTTCGAGTTTAAATTTTTCAAATTGGAATACCTTTTGTGCACTCACAACTGGAACAATTGGATTGTTAAGTAATATAACGCCGTATTTCCCACCTGCATTGTGTAATAACAGGCTTCAACATTCTATTGTTACAAGTGGTAATGATGCATTAATTCCTTCAATACCTAGAACTTTTCCTGGAGGAAATGGTATTAGCGCCTTATTAGGAGATGGCGCAGGAGTAAATGGAAGGGCGAGTGTGATAAGGAGAACTTTTTTAGTTACCGCAGAAAACAGTAAATTAATTTATAGATATGCGGTAGTATTACAAAATCCTGACCATACCGATAATGACCAACCTTTTTTTAGAACAAGGTTGCAAAAACAAAATGGTACATATGATGCATGTGCTAATTATTTATCATTTGCTGGAGATGGGCTTCCGGGATGGACAATAGTCACTATTGCAAATAAAGAATACACTTACAGAAACTGGACAACCGTATTAGTACCATTAACTAACTATATAGGTCAAAATGTAACTATAGAAATTTCAGTTGCAGATTGCGACCCAGGTGCGCATTTTGGTTATGCCTATCTTTCATTTGATGCATGTACTAATAATGACAATTTACAGTTAACTTGTGAAAATAATATTTTTAAGTTAAAAGCCCCTGATGGAGGACTATCTTATTTATGGAATAATGGTCAAACTACTCCAACTATTAATTTAACTACTCCAGGAATTTATACATGTACAATTCTTCCATTTGGAGCAGCACCTAGCTGTACTTTAAGTTATAGTTATAATTATCAACCTATTCAGTATACATTATCCAATCAAACATCATTTTGTAAATCAGCTACTAATAATTTATCAGTAAATATCACAGGAGGAGTATTTCCTATGATACTGAATTACTCAGTGAATGGAGGTAGTCCTATTCAACAAGTTGTAACTAGTTCGCCAGCACAAATACCAATTGATAGTAATTTAACGGGTCCATTAAACTATTCTGTAGTTGTTGGTCAAAATATAAATACTATTTCATGTTCTTTGCCGGTTACTACAACAATAAATTTAATAGATGCTATTGCTCCAACAGGAAATCAAGCTCAAACATTCTGTAGTAGTGCATTAATTTCAGATTTAATCGTTAATGGCCTATCAGTAAATTGGTATTCTTCCGCATCAGGCGGGACACCACTAGCTTTAAATACACCTTTGGTAACTGGTACATATTATGCTTCACAAACCCAAAATGGTTGTGAGAGTTTAACTCGATTACCCGTTACTGTTACAATCTATAATCCTGCAATACCTCTAGGCCAAAATAATCAAACATTTTGTTATAGTGCTACAATTTCGGATTTAGTGGTTTCAGGTACTAGTATACAATGGTATTTAACACCTTCTGGTGGGACACCATTATCTAGTAATTATAATTTATCCACAAATACAACTTATTACGCTTCTCAAACTCAAAATGGTTGTGAGGGTATTATTAGATTACCTGTTTTAGTAACTATTACAAATCCATCAATACCTTCTGGTCAAAGTATTCAACAATTTTGTTATAGTGCATTACTATCTGATTTAGTATTATCAGGTAGTAATATAGAATGGTATTTAACACCTACCGGAGGAATTGCTTTACCAAGTAATTTTAATTTATCTACCAACACAATTTATTATGCCTCCCAAACAATTAATGGATGCGTAAGTATTAACAGATTTCCAGTTACTGTAATTATAAACAATACGTTAGTTCCTTCTGGTCAAAGTAATCAACAATTTTGTCATAGTGCTACAATTTCTGATTTGGTTGTTTTGGGTTCTGCTTTACAATGGTATCTTACACCAAACGGAGGAACTCCTTTGGCAACAAATTTTAGTTTATCTACAAATACTACATATTATGCTTCACAAACTCAAAATGGTTGTGAGAGTATAACTCGATTACCCGTGACAGTAATTATCACAAATCCGTCAGTTCCAACTGGATTAACTAATCAAAGTTTTTGTTACAGTGCTACAATTTCAGATTTAGTGGTATCGGGATCTAATGTACAATGGTATTTGGCTCCATCCGGAGGAACACCATTATCTGGCAATTTTAATTTATCCACAAATACATCATATTACGCTTCTCAATCACAAAATGGTTGTGAGAGTCTTAGTAGATTACCAATTTTAGTAACAATCACTAACCCATTAGCCCCATCTGGAAATAATCAACAAGCATTTTGTTATAGTGCAATACTGTCAGATTTAGTGATGACAGGTAATAATGTACAATGGTATTTAACACCTACCGGAGGAATTGCTTTATCAAGTAATTATAATTTAACTAACAATTCAATTTATTATGCCTCACAAACTATAAGTGGTTGCGAAAGTATTAATAGATTTCCAGTAACAGTAATTATAAACAATCCTTTAGCTCCATCAGGTCAAGGTGCACAACAATTTTGTTATAGTGCGTTAATTTCAGATTTAGTAGTAACTGGAAATGTCATTCAATGGTATCTTACACCAAACGGAGGAACTCCTTTGGCAACAAATTTTAGTTTATCTACAAATACTACATATTATGCTTCACAAACTCAAAACGGTTGCGAGAGTTTAACTCGATTACCCGTGTCTGTAACTATTACAAATCCGCCAGTTCCAACTGGATTAGCTACCCAAAGTTTTTGTTATAGTGCTACAATCTCAGATCTAGGTGTATCAGGTTCTAATATACAATGGTATTTAACTCCTACTGCTGGAACACCATTATCTAGTAATTTTAATTTAACCACAAATACATCCTATTATGCTTCACAAACTCAAAATGGTTGTGAAAGTTTAATTAGATTACCTATTTTAGTTACAATTACAAATCCATTAGCACCGACAGGTAATAATCAACAAACATTTTGTAACAGTGCTACAATTTCTGATTTAGTAGCTACAGGAAATAGTATACAATGGTATCTAACACCAAATGGAGGTTCGCCATTACCAAGCAATTTTAATTTAACTTCAAATACAACATATTATGCTTCACAAACAGAAAACAGTTGTAGAAGTCTTAATAGATTACCTGTTTTAGTAGAATTAATAATACCAGAAACTCCTACTGGTTTGCCGATTCAATTTTTTTGTAAGGAAATTAATTCAACCATAAATGATATAATTTTAGACCATAATTTCAATTTAATTTTTTATGATAGTGCAGTTAATGGTAATTTGCTTCCTTTGGATTATGTTTTATTGCCTAATCAGACTATATACGCTGCTTCATATAATGTTCAATATAATTGTGAAAGTATAACAAGATTTCCAATTCAAACAATTATTGTAGATTCAAATTTAAGTTTCTTTAATTTAATTACAATAGATGATAATGAATTAAATAAAGAATTAGTAATTCTAGGTATAGAACAATTTCCAAACAATTCGATTCAAATTTTCAATCGTTATGGTGATTTAGTTTGGTCTGGAATTAATTATGATAATACTAAAAACACATTTAAAGGAATGGCTAATGTAAGTGGTGTAGTCTCTAAAGCTAGTTATTTGCCAACAGGTACTTATTTTTTCTTACTATCTTATCCAAATGATTGTGCAAAATCAGAATTAAAAGGGTTTATTCACATTGATAATAAATTATAATGAATAAATTTCCTATAAAAATATTTCATTTATTTTTTTTCATTCTACCTTTAGTATTATGGAGTCAGTCAGACGTAAAATTATCTAGTTTCTTTTTAACACCAATAACTTATAATCCATCATATGCAGGGAGTTATGAAGGTATGTCATTTACTTCATTATATACATCTCAATGGGTTGGGTTTGATGGTGCACCAAAAACTTTGTTTGTAAATGCTCATGGAACATTTTTTGGCCCAAATACAGGATTAGGAGCAGAAATAATGCATGATGAAATTGGGGTGACAACAGATACAAAAATGTTAGGGAATTATGCACATCATTTACGTTTGAATGATAATTGGCGACTTGCTTTAGGAATAAAAGCCGGTGTTTCATGGTATAGTGTGGATTATAATAAATTAAGAATTAAAAATACTAATGAATTTAATAGTTTAAAAACTGCCATAACTAATATAGATATTAATTTTGGCGCAGGACTTTTTATTCATAGTGATAAATTTTATTTAGGATTAGGCGTTCCTAATTTTTTAGAAACTACTTATTTGGATGATTATAATGCTACCTTGTCAAATAGTAGACCAAATTATTATCTAAGTACAGGATATAAATTTGATTTAGAAAACGATATTTATCTTCAACCAAGTGCATTAGCAAGAATAGTTGATGGAGCGCCAATCAACGCTATGTTTGCAGGTACATTGAATTGGCAAGAAAAATTTTACGGAAGTTTAAATATTGATTTAAATTCAACTATTGGAGGATTTGCAGGTTTTAGATTTGCTGAAAAATATCTTTTGGGTTATTCTTACGATTCTTCTATTAATAAATTTTCAACTAGTAATGGTGGTATACATAGCTTTTTTCTTAATATAAGATTGGAAGATTACTGGAAAAGAGAACGTTGTAGCTGTTATTCATTTTAAAAAATACACATAAAAAAATATTTATCTTTTAAGAAAAATAAAATGACTACAAAAGAATTAGGACGAGAATTAAGAGAAATGTATTTAAATGCTCCAAAAGGTGACGCCGTTGCTATGATTCATTTATTTGGTATTATGTATGCTGATGAAATAAGTAATTTTGAAAATGCAAAAAAAGAAATTATACAGTTTTCAGGTATATCAAAATCTTATATCACTGAATTATCGAAAGGTGTTAAACTAGCAAAATATGTTTCACCAAAATAAGGGGCTTTAAATGATATTATCATTTGATACTATCAAAAGTAATTTTATTAAGCAGTAGCAACAAATCCCTACATTGAACTATAAAAAAACATTTTTGCAGAGTAAAAACGACGATTATTTGATAATTGATAAAAAACTCAATAAAATTAAATAATATATCAGAAAATAAATTAATAAAAAAGATAAAAAATGGGACTATATGAATTTTTTAAAAGAAAAGTAGGACAGTATGAACCTGAAACATCAAATAATGAATTACTAAATGGCGAAATTGTTAAGTACTTTGAAAATAATCAAATAAAAAGTAAAAGAAACTTTGAAAATGGAGAATTGGAAGGAGAACAAATAGACTTTTATGAAGATGGGCAAATAAAAGAAATAGGCTATTTTGTAAATGGTGTTCAACATGGAGAAACAAAGACATTTACAAAATTTGGCATGATTGCTAGAGCCCAAAAATATGATAATGGCAAACTGGTGCATGAGGAAAACAATATAGGAATGTTACAAATATGTCTTGAGTCAGGTACAAGAATTATTGAAACATCTGAAAAAAGTGAATTAATAGATCAATTTTTTTCTCAAATGGATTTTGTACTATATTTAGTTTACAAGTATTCCCAAATCGATAGATTGGAAGAATCAAAAAATGAAGATTCAGAATATTTAAAATTAATCGAAACAATATCAAGCGATTTTAAACAAGAAATACAAAGTTTTAATCAACAAGATTATCAAACCTCTTATCCAATAAATGAACAATTAGATATTTGGAAATATTTTGAGGTTGTTTGTATAAGAGCTTGGAACCATATGTTAGAACTTGAATTTAATCCTAACAGCAAATTCGAGTGGCAAGAATTTAATTTTAATACTTACATTGATACTTATAAGGAAGATATTAAAATTGGAGGTAAACATCTTTTAATGACTATTGAACCACCAATGATTTGTTACAGTCATATATATAAGAAATTAAAAGAAACCTTAAATAAAATTAAAATTATAGATTCTGAATATAGTATACAAAAAAATATAACTTATAAAGTTTATGAATTATTATTTGCTCATACACATGCAGCTGTTTACTCATACTCATGCCTTTTATTATCCCAAAAAGGAAATGGATACCCATTTGATGAAATTATAAAAAAATTATTTGAAGATTACAATGTTTTGGAAACTTATTCTGGGAATAAAATGCTTCAAGAATTGAAAAATGAAATATTTTAAAAATTTAATAATAATTTAATACAATTATTTACACTAATTATATAGCGATTATTGTCGATAACTATGATGCTTAATTCCTTATCAATAATTAGACTGATTATGTCTAAAACTATTAAAACGGAATCAAAACTCAATAAAAAAAATATATCCCAATATTGATAAATGTGGTGATTTAAAAGTTTTATTACCGTAAAAATGCGGTGATTAATTCAAATAATAATTCAAATTTAATAATTTTGAAAACACTCTCTTAGTTTTTGACTAAATCAGTACACTTTTTGCTGACGATTTACAGTTCGAGTATAAATAAAATAAAAATTTACTCGCGTTTGTTTTTCGAATGTAAATTTTGCCCTCGTTTTATATTATTTTTTCATTTATTGTAAAAAGGTAAATAAAATTTTTTTGTTTAAAGTTTAAGAAATAATTATGTTGAAAAAAATAATCCAAGTATGAATTTAAAATAGTAGGAGTTACATATCCAAAAATAAAAAAAAATAAATTTTTCATTTCAAAAATTTGTTTATATCGAACCAAAACACTAGTTATACATTATATATTTTATACTATTAAAAAATTGGTGTGCCTTTAGGTATACCCATAGAAATTTAAAATCGTAACATATTGAAAATACTGGTGTTTACAGAGGGGTTCGAATCCCTCTTTCTCTATCAAAGAATCCTAAATGATAATCTCGGTTTTTTTTATATGTTTTAGTTTGGTTGTATTTTTACTTAAACTTTAATAACAACTATACTTACCATAAATGAAATGAATTATTCATATAATTTACTTTATCTCAATCGCATTCTCCATTTTTAGAGGTACATTATAATAATTAAAGTCGTTTTTGTTTCCTTTTATTTTTTCAATGATATTTAGTATACAATCTTTTTGAGGTATTGCGGGAAAATACAATGAAAAATATTGCCAATCTTTATTGGATTCGAAGTTGCGTTTTGCTGGCGCCAGGGTTATACCTACTGCATTTGTTAATACAAATCGTTCTTTAGTAACTGTGTTTTCAATAAAAGTTTCTGGTGCTATTTTAATCCAACCGCCATAGTTGTATTTATCAGTTGTTACATATCCGAAATCTATTTTAGTAATTTCAGGATATAAACTAATTCTAAGTAAAATAGGATTAGACTCTCCGTGTCCTATTATATTAAGATTAAATACTAGTTTTTTGTTCTTTTTTATCATGCTACAGTAGTGTTTTAGTTTGTTCTCTTAACCAATTTGGACTAATTACTTCGAGATTTCTTCCATAAGAACGGAACAAACGAATTAATTCAATGCTCGGTACTACTTCTATTGTGAAGAAGCTAGAACCGGATTCGTTTTTTTCGCCTTTTTGAGTTGCATGAATAGGATAGGCCTCAAAATAGTTGGTTATTTTAATTGATGTTAAAAATCTAATAGTTTGCTTAGGTTGGTTTTCTAATGGATATACACCATAAATATCATTACAATAACTTTCTACTTCATTAGAATTACTTTCAATATATTTTCTTTTAAGCAAAACAGGTTCATATATTCGGTCTAAACCAAAAGTACGAATACTGTTGTGTGTTTCAGAATACCCAATTAAGTACCAACGATTTTCAAACTCTTTTAAAAGTATTGGATGTACAATTATGGCTTTAAATTCTCTACTATTGTAAGAATAATGTGCAAAAGATATTGGATTTTGGTTTTTACAAGCTTCATATAGTTTGTTGAAATTTTCGTATCCTTTAGCGCCTTCTACGTAATCGGTTTGTATGATTTTTCTTTGACTGTTTCCGTCTGGAAATTCTTCGCTGTAGGTGGCTAATATTTTTTGTATGGCTTCGCTAAAGCGTTCGTTTACTCTTTTTCCACCTATGTTTTTAATTAAATCTAGTGCTTCTTTAATGGTAGTGATGTCCTCTTCGGTAAGAGGAATGGAATTAATAGAATAGTTAGGGTTGGTGTACCAATATCCTTTGTTTTTTCGACAGTATTCAATTGGTGCGTCGAGTACATCTGCTTGCTTCATGTTTCTTATGTCCTTTTCCAGGGTATCTAGTGATGGAGCATACTCTAAACTGTCTTCACACGCTTCAAGAATATCGTCAATAGTAGGGTAGGGTTTAAATTTGTTTCGCAACATTTTATCAATAACGCGGTATCTTTTGTATGCTGATTTTGAGATGGCCATTTTATTTTTTTTATAAAAATACAAAAAAAAATCATTCCGTATTCATTTTACGGAATGCATTTTAAACTTTGCCTATCATTTTATATGATCTCTTTTTTTAGTACATGATAATTCATTTTTTTGAATGTACTGAATTTCAGTTTCAGTTTAAAAGGATAAAATTGCACCAATTTGGATATTAGAATCATCATACGCATTGATAATCTCATTTTGAAAGAGATGACAGGAAGCCCAAAACAATTGGCTTCCAAACTTGCTATTACCGAAAGAAGTGTGTATAACTATATTGCTTTTATGAAAAGGGAATTGAACGCACCGATAGTATATAATTATCAGCGTTTGTCTTATGTATATCATGACGATTGGAATTTTAAATTTAATATAAAATAACACTATTTATATTCAAGTGAAGTTCAGCAATCACTTTAAAAAACGGGGCGTAACCGAAAAGCCATACGAGTAGGAAAACTAAATTAAAGTATTATGAAAAAACTAAAATTTTTAACATTATTGTTAGTAGGAGTGTCTTTTTTCTCATTACAAAGTTGTAGTAAAGATGACGACCCACAAGTAGCTCAAGATCCAAGAGACCAATACGTAGGAACTTGGAACAGTGTTTCAACGGGTAGTTTAACGTTGTTTCAAAATGGTCAGAGTGTTGGAACACAACCATTAAACGATAGTGGACCTATTACTATTTCAAAATCTGGAAGTAATTCTTTGATTATTGATGGAAAATCATACACTGTTAATGGGAATAATTTAACTTCAGCTCCAACACCTGTTACTGAAAATGCAAATGGTGTTGTAATTATTGCTACAGATAATACTAATGGTACATTAGGTTCAAATATTATTTTAAATAGTACAATAACTGGTACTTGGAACAATAGCAATGGTGCCTCGGGAAATTTATCTGGTAATGCAGTAACAACTTTAACAAGATAATTAAATATTTATTTAGTACCTGCTAAATTATTGAAAAAGACTATCAAAAATGATAGTCTTTTTTTATTCCGTATAAATGATACGGAATGGGGTTTTACTTTTGACCTATAAATTAATTAAAACCCTAAAACATGAAAGCAAATTTTAAAAAAGGCACCTTAATAGATAACGGAGTCTTAGAAATTTTTGAGTCTCCAACATCCGAAATCACCCCGAACAAGCACATGGGTATAGAACGGATAATTACGCATGAAAATTATACACAAGTCGACTTTGTGTATATTGCTTCTAAGAAATACTTAAATGGCGGTTGGATACAATTGCACCAAGATTGTTTTCTTCGTCCTTCTGGAACAGAAATAGAATATAAAATGATTGAAGCCATTGCTATTCCTATCGCGCCTTCTAAATTGCATTTTAATGCTCCAGGGCAAGTACATCATTATAGTTTGTTATTTCCAGCTATTTCTAAAGACATTGAATTTATTGATGTAATTGAGAAAAAAGCGAAGGGTGCCTTTTTTAATTTTTATAGTGTTGCCTTAAAGCATCATGAGCCTACAGAAATTAGAACCATTCATGAAAATTAATATGGAAGCAGGAATACCAAATGTTTTAGCAGTTGCTGATACTTTTCAGTTGTCAGAAAATGCTAATATAAATTCAAAATTCAAAGTAGGGCAGGTCGTTCGGTTTAGAAACTACAAACGTAATGCAGCAGAAAAAGAAGCGTATTTTGTAGTCATTTGTGAGGCAAGTGCTGAAAATGAAATGGTGCTGTATACGTTAACTACGAATCGTTTATTTCCTTGTGGTTCCACTGTCATTCCCGAATTTCCTGAGGAAGATTTACGACATGTCGATTTGAAGCCAGAAGATCTACTACAGAAAGAAGTGTTTATGTATCAAAAACCTGATGAAAGTATTCTTACTGGTTCAGTAGTTAATTATGTAGGTGAAGAAGAATTTATCACATTTTATTTGGAAGATTCTTTTTTAGTTTCGAATATGAAGGTAGATTATCACACATCAGACGATCTATTTATGAGAGGGAATATTCTTATTGGTTTGTATTATTAATTTTAATTTTAAATAAATATGAAACAGTTTGTTACGATTTTAAAATTCTATGGATATGGATTTTTAATTTCCTTTGTTTTGATGTTGGCCATTCATTTATATGGCTATTATGTAGATTCTTTTTATGCTTTTCAGAGTTATGGTCATTCTATTGAAGCGGTTTTGGTGGTGGCTTTTCCTGTTGGTTTTCATCTTTGGATTTTTTATCAACTAAAGTATTATGATACTTATGTAAGTCGATATTTTAAAACGTTTATAAAAATAACTGCCTCTTTGTGGGTAGGTTATTCTATGATTTATTTATTGTTTGGTTTCGTACAACTTTTGGGATGTTTTATTTCAATTCCTTTATTAGATTGCCTTACAGAAGATAATATGGTTTGTTTGAGTCTCTATTTTGGTGGTTTGGTGGGAGTGTTGTCTTGGTATTCTTGGCTTCCTAAATTGTATGATTTGTAGGTTTAGGGTGAAGGGTATAGGGTGAAGGGTATTGGGTGAAGGGTTTTCCTTCGACAAGCTCAGGATGCGGAATAACGAATTTTGAAATAGTTGGCTTTACTATGTAAAGTGGTTGATGTGTATTATCTAATTGTTGAAAATATTTTTGTGGGTTGTTTTATGAATGCTGTGCCGTTCCAATTGAATTGGTATATGACACTTTGTCCAGATAGTTGAAATCCAGAAGTGAGATAAACGAAAAGTGTATTTTGATTTTCTTCCAGAAAATAAATATTTCTTGAAAAAGCACTGGATTTTATTTTGTAATATTCTTTGACTAGTGGGATTTTTTTTGGTTTTGTAGGATTTCTTCTGTCAATTTTTATTTTCCATTCAAAACACCCTATTTCTGTAATGCTGTCAAATGACTCCGTATAATACTGATAAAGCCATGTTTTCATAGCTTTTGTTAAAAAATGGGGTAGTGCATTTTCAGGTGTTTTATTCACAATAAATAGCTTAAAATTTCATTCCAATTGGGATACTTTTCTGAACCATACTGAATCCATTCGCCTTGAAATTTGTCGGCACCATTATTTGGTCGGTCATCAATTAAAATATCGCCTTTAATCAAATCTTTTCGATGGGTTAAGATAAGTTTTCTATTAACTACATCACCAAATTGTTCTTCTAACCAAAGTCGTTTATCTGTCCAAGCCGATGGATTGTTCCAAGGTGCCGTGCTTAAAAAATAGACTTCAAATTTTTCTGAACTGAGTAGTTTTTGTACAGCTGTTATAGCCCCTTCAATAGGTTGTAAGTTTCTAAAAATATGCGGTATGGTATCTGGATGTTCATCATAAGGAGGAATTTTCCTTAAAGAATGGGCATCCATTGCCGATATAAAATCGGCAATGACTCCATCTAAGTCTATGTGTAGAATTTTTTTCAAGTTATATTTTTACACAGCTTTTAATTCTTAATTTATCTGCTCCAGGAAACATTGAGGTCAGCCAAGCGGCCTCTACAATTTTTTTTCCATTGTCTGAGGTGCATTTACTAATTGTATCTGTATCCATCATTGTTTCGAATGTTTCCTCTTTAGAATGTCCTCTTGTAATTACATCTAGTCTTACTTTAACTTTCCACATCATAGTTTTAAAATTTAATTAATTAACCTACTCCTTTTTAATGTTGTTTTTCGGTTTGTTTCAACAGTTTTTTACTATTCTCTTTGTATTCCAAATTAACATCTCTCTGTATACAGAAGAAGTTGCACCTCCAGAAAGTTGATTAGCTAAAACTACAGGAATGTCTTTGTAAAAATAGCACCCTAGATCTTCGTGTAAATTTTCGGATGAAAAGAAATTGTTCTCTTTTAATAACTTTGCTAAAGTGCCATTAAAAACAAAAATAATTTTAGGTTGAACTACTTCAATAATAGTATCTAAATGTTTGGCCAGGATTTCATAATTATCTTCGATGGTTTTTTTTATTCCGTTTGAATCGGTATGTCTCAATTGACAAAAATCATAATGAAAAATGTTTTCTTTAAAACTGGTTTTATTTTCTATTTCAATAAAAAAGTTTTCTAGTTGTTTAAAATAAGGGATTCGTTCTTTTGCGTCATATTTTAGAATCGCTTGATAATCAACTAGCTTTTTTGTTATTGCGGCTTTATTTTTTAGATATATTTCTTTACGACCGTAATCGTGAGTTGACTTTGGGTCGAATGTATCTTCAATTTCAAAAATAGTTTCGTGAATATGATTAGCGAATTTGTTAGTTAATGAAGGATTTAATCCTACAACCAAAAACTGAATTTCATTAAAAGATTTAGAAACTCCATACTCTTCATCGTATTTCATTAGAGGAAACCAATTATTATGAACATTTTGAATATTCTCTTGATTATATTCTCTTTCAATTATCTCATTTATTTCTTTTATAGTCATAGACATTTTTATTAATTCTCAATTTTATAATCATTAGTTACTTTCTATATTAATTAAGCGTAATAAGTAATTGTGTAATAAATATAACTTTATACTAAATTTCATTACACATCATACGCCCATCCTTCATATAAATTCGAGCTTTTAACATTATTTGCATTAATTTCAAATTCCAATTCTCCTAATTCATAATGATGAATTTTAGAAAAAATGTAAGGTTCACCACCTGCACCCAAAAGGTCTTCAATATTTGTATCTTTTTGAAAAAACAGGTCTGACATTTTGAAATTTGAAACCTTAACAGGTAGCGTTTCTATATGATATTTTCCATATTCTTCATAGGTATATCTGTTTTCGAATTCTGGTGCTTGTTCTATATCTAAACCATAATCCAAACCACCCTCATTGATTACAAGTGTATGGTTTTTAGAGGATATTAGTATTTCGTCGGTATCAATATCGGCAAAGTGTTTTTTTGATGTAATGGCTGCTAATTTTGGTTCCATACTCTTTTTTAAATCGTCATTAGCATCCCAAATCGTATCTAAATCATCTGAATGTATACCTAATTCGGAAATGCTGTTTTCAAAGATTTTTTCTCCATCTAGTTCTACAATCATCACATTATCTGCATCAATTTTAAAAAACCAGGATAAAATATTATCATAATGATTTTCGATATCCTCTATACTTTCGTCTTCCTCTTTTTTGTTTTGAAATAGTTGCGACATTGTACCTAAAACACTGATTTTCAAAGTTTGTTCTTTTGTAGTTTCTGTATTTGTTTTTAAATTGGTAACTTCTGCATTGTTTTCCGTTTGATTATTAACTATCGGGTATCCCATCGTTTTTGCAAGTTCAATGAACTTTTCAAAATTACTAGCACCCCATTGATTACAAACCACATATTTTTTACCGTCCGGTGCTTCTATAGCATTATCCATAAAGTAGTACCTTTCACTGGTTACTTCTTCAAGTGCCACAATAATTCCAGCACTTCCTTGAATTTCATCCGGCCATGTACTTTTTAAATAGTTATAGTCGCCCACAATTACATCTTTAAAAAATTGTTGTATACACGACAATACCAATCTATTTTTAGGTAACCAAGTATCCGTACCTTTTATTTTGAATTTTGTTAGATCTTTTGCCATAATTTATTCTTCTATTTCTATACCCGCTTTTTCTAAAGCATCCTTTACAGGATATGCCGCTCCGTTAGGGTATAAGTTTTTAGCAATTAATAATAATGTTACATATTCATCACTTGATATTAAATTGTCTTGTGCGCAAATTTGCATTAAAATATATATAAGTCTAGATTTTTGCTCACTATCAAGATTACGACTTAGGTATGAAATACTATTCACAAGTAGCGTATTGTGGTAACCTAATTTCCAATAAAGTTGTGCTTTAGTATCCACATCGTCCCAAACATCTCGTACTTCAATTTCTTGTTCGTCGTATTCGTCAAACGCCACATTCATCCAATCTAATTCCCCGTCAATTACGTCGCCATCCGCTAACATAGTATGACGAATAACAAACGCTAGCGCTTCAGGTGTTTTCCAAGTCGAAGCTGGAGAACCTTCTACAAAATCCGCTTCATTAGTACTTATGGTATCAATACTTTCTTCACTAGTTTCAACTTCGTCACTATCAGCTACAATTTTATAGCCTAATGATGCTACATGCAGCATAAAATTTGAAAAATTTTCTTTTCCCCATTGGTTGCAAACGGCTATTTCGGTTCCGTCCTTTAATTTTAATGGGGCATCTATGTAATAATTTCGTTCATTTTTTTCATCTATTTCAGATACCATTCTTATAATGCCTTTGCCCCCTTGAATATTATCCCACAATTGCTCTTTCAATTCCTGATAATTCATTTCCATTGCAAATGCATAATGCTCCACAACTTTTTGAACCAATCTTGCTTTTCCTAATCCTTCTGCGACACCCACTATGGAGTATTTTGTAAAATCTTTTGCCATGTTTTTTGTTTTGTTTTTTTTTCAAATTTGAATTATTAATTATATATATTTGATACATAAATGATACATATTGAACAATGATTGAATATTTAAAAAAACTAACTGAAAAAAACGCAGGATTTACCATACAAGATAGGGGTGATTGCCAATTATTATCTGAATTAATAGTTGAAAAAACCGATGAATTGATTAGTTACAATACTTTAAGAAGGTTGTTTGGTTTAGCAACTTTTGTAAAACCAAGTAAAAATACGTTGGATACTCTTGCACGTTTTAATGGTTACAAAGACTATGTTCATTATTTAAAAATCAATCCCTACGAGGCTTACTGGAGTGATAAAGAGAAGTTATATCATCTTTTGCATGAAGATTCTGAAAGTCTTCTTCATTTTATTAATGGTATGGATTATAAAAGTGAGCAGGCGCTTGATTTTATGATATCGTTATGTCGGGAATTGGTTTATTTGGATAAGCAATCCATATTAAATGAAGTGTTTCATTCAGACTTTTTTAATGAACGCCATTTTAGTTACTCGGAAACGTTGCATTTTGGCAATTCGGTGGGAATGTTATTTAAAACGAATAAACTTTCCGATGATAAACTATTATTGAATGTAAATTTTTTAAAATTTGTATATTGTATTTATGTAGATTATTCCAATTTAAACGGCTATTATGGTGATTGGTGTTTGTATGTAAGCACAACTACTTCAGACATTCAAATCAAATGTTTTTCTTTAGCTGTTTTGGAATTAAAAAAATATTTGAATGGATTGCCAGTTTCTTATGATTTTTTCAGTTCCATATCAACAGTAGATTTTCATCCCATTTTAATTGGAAGGTTGTTTTCAGTACAATTACTTTCAAATGAATATAGCTTAAAGGATATTACAGTCTTTTTTAATACCATTAAAAAATCTCCACCAGAATTTGTGTTGGATTATTTGTACGAACCCATAAATATTGCGTTACTTTCTAAAAACTTTTCAGTTATGGATATGATTTTGAAATTTATTTCTAATCAGAAAGTAAAAGTTAATTATTATTATCATGAGCATCATATGAATTTGATTCGTTTATTGGATTTATTCAATACTAAATTTGAAACAAGTGATGTGACATTATTAGAAAATTATAATTTTGTTCTTGAGGAAGGTTACTTTAAATATAGTTATAATGAATTTATAATGTTGCTTCTTAATGTTTATAAGTTTCATACTAATGAAAATAAGGAATTTCAATTACATACATATGAGATGCTTTCTAAAAAATTAAATTATCCTTTGTTTTCAAAAGCTTATATAGTTAATTATTATAATTGATTCCTAGTTGGTGATTTTTTGGTATTTTGTATATTTGATTAAAACTAATTGATATGAAATATGTTATAATTCTTGCATTTGTGTGTATAAGTAGCTTGGCTAATGCTCAAAAAGTGTTTAGTACGCAATATAGTAACCAAGCATAAGTTAAAGTCTTTGTGGTGAAATACGAAAACCAAGCAGACTTAAAAGTTTTTAAGGTAAAGTATGAAAACCAAGTAGGTGAGAATAATAGCAAGTGGTTTTTTTCTAAATATGAAAACCAGGCGAAAAAGAAAATCTTTTTTGTGGAATACGAAAATCAAGCGGATTTGAAATTTTTTTTTGTTGACTATGAAAATCAAGCTGAGTGGCGAAATAATGAAAAGAAGTATTTGATGTTTTAGGATTTAGGATTTACGATTTGGGATTTACGATTTACGATTTGGTCCTTCGACAGGCTCAGGATGCATAGGTTAGTTGTTGAGTTGTTTGTTGTTTAGGTGTTTATAGTTTAGCCACGGATTAAGGGATTAAAGGGATTTTTTGTCCTTTGGTAATCTCAGGATGGCGAAAGTTGTTTGTGGTTTGTAGTTTGTGGTTTGTAGTTTTTTGTTTTTTGTTTGTTGTTGAGTTGTTTGTTGTTGAGTAGTTCTTCGGCAAGCTCAGGTTGGCAGAAATTGGATTTACATAATTATAAAATAACCGTTATCTTTGGCCAGTAAAATAATAGTATTTCTGAAAATGTAGTATTGCTATTATTTCATGTTACATACGCATTTTGCTAACTAAGGATTTATACAAATATGTTATGTAAAAAGCAGTTTTACTTTTTACAATTTTGCATTTTAGTTTAAATATAGTAGCTCAGTCTAAAAAAGGCGTTGTATAATAGGGTGTATTCTAGGACAACTAGAGTTTGTATGGTTAGCCTGTTGTATTTGTTGAGTTGTTTTTTGTTGAGTTGTTTTGGCTTTGATTTTTAGTTGCGTGTGATAGCAACCCAAACTAGATTTATTTTCTTACAACACATTCAAGGGGTTTAATACCTTTTTACACAACACTTTTTACTTTTCTTAACTTCAGTTTATTTGCTTGTAAATGAGTTTGAAATTTTGGCGATGTAAGGAGAAATTTCAGATTCACGTCCTTTTGGATATTCTATATGTAAGTCGCTTATAAAATTGTTACCTGAAACTCGTTTCCAATACACGATATTTCCATTATCTTTATTTATACCGCTTATTACAAACCAATTTCCTTTTTGCGTTTTATAACTAATTTCCAGTTCGGATTTCTTTATAGCATTGGTATATAAATCTTTTATTGCGCTAATTTCAAATCTTGAGCTTAACATCGAATGGATCTGAATAATTTCTAAGCCGTCTTTTGTATTAACACTGTAATCACAATAGTCTGGGCTTTTGTCGTCATACATTGGCAATAGTTTAAAGTTTGAAGGTAAACTCACACTAAAAGAACAAAGAGTATGTAATTTAAATGTTACATCCGGTGTTATGGTAGCTGAAACCGTTTTTAAATTAATTGTATCTTTTTCTTTTAGATTTAATTCTCTTTCCTTTAAGGCAAGTTCCTTTTCTTTGAGTTCTAATTCTTTTTGCTTTATTTCATTTTGTCCGCATGAGATAAAAAACAATGAAGCACTTAAAAATAAAATTATGTGACGCATAGATAAACTTTTTAGTTATAAAAATTATTGTAGTGTTTTGTTTAAAATTACATCCAACTTGTATTGGATTATTTAATTCAAATATAATGTAAAATACTAAAATATAATTACTTCTACTTTTTTATTTGTTTAAATTTCAATAACTCAATTTCAATTTGTATTACTATTAATCTCAAGTTTTAATTTGTTGCAGAATTGTAAATAAACCCATAAACTTTATACTTGGTTAAATTAAATTAAGAAAGTTTAGAAACTCTGAGCACCATTCTTCATATGTTTTTTTTATACAATCTATTTTAGAGAAATATATTTTTCTCTTGTTAATTGTCCCTTTATTGTATACTGTATACAAGCCCTGAAGCGTATGTTTTTTGTATATTTTTATATTGTTTAACTCAAAAATTCTTAAAATTTTCCATTGTACTTCTATTTTATTTAAATAGTCTACATCGCTACTGTTGAGAAAATTGTTTGTTTTTATTTTTAACAATTTATCATCATTAATACTAGTTTTTGGAGCTTTATTTAATGTTTTTAAAATAAAACTAACTTTCATTTGAAAAGGTCCAAATGATAAGTCCATTTTTTCACTATTCAAAAATAAATTAGATTTTATTAATATTACTTCTAGATTATTTTTTGGTATTGAAAATGTAGAACATTCAGGAGAAACCACACTAAATAACTCTTTTTTTGTTAAATAGTGTGGTTCTGCAAGGTTTGTTATTTTATTGAAATATTTGACAAGCACTTGTTTTGATTGAAGTAGTAATTCATTACAAGGCTTGTTTTGAGCAGATGTGCAGAAGGAAAAAAAAATAACAATCAACCACTTCATAGCTGGTTAAAAATTTACTGTCACTACATTACCATTAAAGCTAGAGTTCTTACTAATGATTAATGACTTAATAATAAAATCATTTGAATAACAATTATCGTATCTATAATTAGAATTACAAGTACATAGACGAGAATTTATATTAGGCATTAAATTGATTTTAACAAAAACCTTTCTTTCATCATCAAATAAATCCGCTATGTTTCTAGCTACATCTTGATTGCATTTAAAATATATTTTACCGCCATTACTAGTGTAATTGCTATTTTCTTTAATGGATGAAATCGTACTGCTAAATTCATTTTCAAAGAAATCTGAAACGGATACTAAATCTAATAAATTGACCGAATATGTGTTTCTTTCAAAATTATACTCGTCAAAACTTCCCACTACATCTTTATAAAATTTTATGTCACTAACCTCTATTTTTTCTTTAGAGTTATTTATTATTTTTTGAGTTAAAATTTCAGTATAATCTCTCATTTCAAACTCACTTTTCCATTTGTAATTATTCAATTTTGAAATTACATAACAACGCACATTTTTTTCAAAATCAACTTCATATTTAAAGCGAGAAAAATAAAACACTACAGGAAATAAATAGTCGTCATCAAACTCTATAGGGTTGTTGCTAATTTGATTAGAATTAAAAGCACTTTTATATAAATAAAATATTTTGTTATCAGATTTTGCTTCAAATACGGTATCATTTATTATTCTAGAAAAATATAATACTTTTCTTTCATCATTAGGTATTTCTTCAAGCTCATTGTATTCTTTTTCATAAATGAAATCATAATATTCCGTTTCATCTCTATTATTGTTATATTTATCATAAAGATAATTTGGTGTTTTAAATGAATTACCAGTTAAGAAAATTGGTTTGTTTTTTTGAATAAAATCATTAATTAATGGCAAATTATTCTGATTTAAAAAATCAGTTTTTTTCACACTTGAACTATTGCTATTTTTTTTAGGAGTTACTTCTTCAACTTCTTCTTTATAAAAAATATCTGATTCAGCATTTTTTTCTACCTGAGCAGAAACTTTTTGAAATAACAACAAAAAACAGAAAGAAAATATTATTCTCATATTTATTTACAATTATATTTTTTATTACGAATACAATCTTCACTTCCAAGGGCAGCACCTTTTGACCAATACGCACAAGCTTCTGCTTTTTTACCTAATTTATTAGCCATACTTCCTGCATTATTTAAGAAAAGTCCTTTTGATTCCTCATCTTCATATTTACTATTTTTAAGGGCATTTACAAAATCGTTTAGAGCTAATTGGTTATCACCTCTTGCTACATAAATTACACCTCTATTATTATATGCCATTGCATTTTTGGTGTCCTTTTTCAAAATTTTATTATAAATGGTAAATGCCTCATTATTATTATTTAATTCACTGTAACAATACGCTAATTGAAACGAATAACTATCCGAGTATGAAGAATCTAAACTCATTAATTTTAATAAATCATTTTTAGCCTCTCCCCAATATTTTTTTTCATAATTTAAAGAAAATCGCTCATAATATGCTTCTGTATTGTCAGGATTAATGTTAATTGCTTTTGAGAAATAATTTAAAGCTGAATTGATTTCATTTAATTTTTCATAACATTTTCCTAATATTAATGGCACTTCATAGACATCATTCCTTTCATTATATAAGGTTAATAATTGAGAAATCGCCTCATCAGTTTTTTCATTATAAAACAAATTAGATGCCTCATAGACTTTCTTTTTAAAATTATAATCAGAAAAATCTATTCCGTTCGCCATTAATATTTGATCTTTATATGTTACATACACCTCAAAATCTTTATATTTTACAATTTTATATTTTTTGAAATGTTCAATATTGTCCATATCTTTTATCGTTGTGTACGGTTCTAGTTTTAATGTTTGAACATCCAATCGATAAAATTCACTTTCATTCTTAATTATTGCATATCTTAAATTATTATAGAAATATAGAATAAATGCATTTTCAATAATTGTATTTCCTTTTACATCAATTACAATATTTTTATTATCTTGAGTTGTTACACTCGTAATTCCATTTCTAAATTCATCTCCATAAGCATAAATAATTGGAATAATTATGTCACCTTTTTGATTTATATAGCCAATTTTATCTTCTAGCTTAACCTTAAGTAATTCATAATTATTGGTGATTTCATAGTTTGCTAAATTTTCTTCATTATTAACTGAAATGTAACAACTATTTTCATAATTATAATCTTCTCTATCATATTCTGGATAGAAATCGCCTTCACCACCTTCTGGATAATTATCCTCAGCGTACTCCTGCTGATAAACGGGGCTTACAATAAGCGCTCCTGATTCATTAATAAAACCTACTAATTTGTTTTTTTCTATGTGAAAAATACCATTTCCTATATGAGACATTTCATCATAACTATCATTGGATAGAAAGTTATTAGTTGAAGCTTTGAATAACTTATAGTTCTCGGTTGTTGCTTTTGGGTTAGCATTAACATCAATAATGAATAAATCTTTAAAAGTATAGTTTATAGTTTTACACTTTATTGGCATAATCACTTTTCCCTTAAGATCAATAATGCCGTATTGTATTCCAATTTTTGGTAAATTATTTGATACAATCAAATTATCACCCGCTAATTCTATGTTTTCATATATTAAAGGAATTATTAACTCGCCTTTACTATTGATAATTCCGGATTTATTTTTACTTTTTACAAGTAAAGTGTTCTTTGAAATGGAATTAAAATCTAGTGGGTCTATACTTTCATATTTTTGGGATATGATTGTTTCTTTATCACTAATTAAATAACTAAAACCACCTAAAGTAACTTTAAAAGTAGTAGCATTAATCTCTAAAATTGAAGCGTATATTGCATCAAATAATCCTTCACCATTTGAATTAATAAGTCCGAAAGTAGTTTTGTTTTTAGAAATATCCTTAGAAACAATAAAATTATTGTTATCAGTTGAAGTAATCGTATCAAAAATAAAATCAATTATTTTCTCACCTTTAGTATTAAAAACGCCATATTTTTTACCAAGTTTTAAAATAAAGTTATTACCCTTGAATTCTATGCAATCATATGTAATTGGTATAATATTATTTCCTAATGCATCTATGACACCATATTTTTTATATTTAGAAACAATAAACTTACCATTATTCAATGGAAAAATATTATCATATTCGATTTCACCAATAAATTTTAGCGTACCTATATTTAATAAAGTATACTTTTTATTTTTATTTAAATAGGGTAGTACAATTTCTTTAAATTCTTTGATTTTATTTTGTGCAATATCTATCTTATCTGAAGTTGGATGATTTGTTACAAAACTCTCATAAACGGATAACTCATCTTTTTCAATAGTAGAATTCCAATCAATATTTTCAATTTTTTTATTTGCTTGAACCACCCATTTACTTTTTGGATAGTCATTAATAAATTTTAAAAACATCTCCTTATCATTGTTCGGTTCAATAGTTTCCCATACTTTAGTACTTACAAAATCAATTGCATCATTAATAAATGGTGATGTTGGATAAGTTTTAATGTAGTCTTCATATTTTTCTTTAGAGTTTGAAGCTTTAGTTTTATCAAAAGCTATAGAAAACATCAATTGCTGAGTGGAATAAAAAAACTTTGAATTTGGTCTTCGAATCAAGAATTCATTTAATGCAAACTCATCATTTAATAAGATTACTTTATTTAGTTCCAAACTGTCACGTAAAACTATAGCTTTATCATTATAACTACTGTTGGGATATTTATTTAAATATAATTCAATTATATCTAACTTGTTTTCAGAAGTATTCTTTTTGAATAAAAAGGCTTCAAATTCATTATTTTCTGTTGAAAAATTATATTCACAAAAAAGAATTTCTTTACATAGTTCATCTTTTGTTTTTTGTTCATACGTATTTAATGCATCATAACTTTCTTTAAAATATACATATGCACTATCTAAAACTTTAAGGTCGTTAGAGTTTCTTCGTAGGTATTTACTTTTTATGTATTTTAATTCTGCTTTATTACCTTCCTCTTTTTCATATTTTTTTAATCTCTCTAAGATTTTATTTTTATCTGCTTTTTCATTCAATAAATCTTCATTGGCTAGTCGGAGCTGACGATACTGAGCATTTGATACTGAGAGAAAACAAAACCCTAAAATAATAGATAATAATATATTTTTTTTCATATTTTAAATTTTAATAAATAGTAAACTATTAATCTACATATGTGGTATCTTCAATTGGCGATTCTACTTCATCATATGAGGACATTTCGACTTCGCTGCTTTCTTGTGAATATGAATCTTCTTCCTCAGATTTAATCTGTTCTAAAAATTTAGAGATATCAAAATTAGGATTACATATATAAAATACGGGTGTACTTGAGCTTAAATTCCATGAAACAACAAATGAATTTGGACCTTTATAAATACTTGCATACCTTCCTTGAATATATCCTTTTTTAACCAAATTATATCCTTTTAATTTATTTTCAACTGCTTTTTGAATGGATTCGGCTTTGCCATATGCATTACCATATAAATTAATTGTATAAACAAAAGTTTCAGGCTTTTCATTTGTTATATAAAATTGATACGTATCATCACTCATAGCTTTCACATTACCAGTGAATAAAAACGAATAACTAGCATTACTATTAATTTTTTTTGAATTGAAAACCAAATGAGTTGATGTATATGCACTAAAATCATCTTGTGTTTTATTCAATTTGGAAACAATAGTATTAAACCCATCATTAAAACTTAAATTTTCTGGATTTTCAACGTTAATTACTTTTATTATTGCATCTACATCAATAAAATCAGTTTCAATTGAGCTTTTTACACTGTTTTTATTATACAAATATTCGAAAAAATCCATAGAAATTCCATCGAACATAGGATTAACTTTATATTTTCCATCTTCATCGATTAATCCAAATTTACTACCTAATTTTACCAAAGAGACTTTACTGAAAAAAGAAGTTGCATAATCAAATTGAGGATTAATAACAATTTTTGCATCTTTATCAATAAAACCATATTTATCTCCACTTTGAATACAAGCTAAGTCTCCACCATTAAATGGTTGTGCAGATTCAAATTGAGGATTAATTACAAATTTACCATCCTCATCACACCATCCAAATTTTCTATCTTGAGAAATCAATATTAATTTTTCATCAGCAATTGCTTCAGAAAATTGAGGATTAATAATGTACTTACCTTCATTATCAATTACACCGGCTTTGTTATCCAAATAAACAATTGCCTTTCCATTAATAAATTTTTCAACATTATCAAATTGATAATTAATACTAATTTTTCCGGATTTATCAATAAATCCCCATTTACCTTCTTTGTTTTTTACAGCACACATATTTCCGCTAAAATCCCCAACTTCTTTAAATTGTGGATTTATGATTTGGACACCAGATTTATCTACAAATCCCCAATTTTCATTATTTACAGTATCTTTTACTGAAAAAGCTGCTAAATCATCTGAAAATAAATGCACTCTATTGGCTTGTTTTAAAACAAATTTAATTTCTCCATTCTTTTCGATTGCTGTAGGTGCAGAATTTTCGGAAACTACCCAGGCTAAGCCATTCTGAAATACAGTAGCATCATTATAATTCGCATTAATTACAAATTTACCGGAATTATCTATAAATCCCCATTTTCCATTTTCACCAGTTGTTTTAACTAATGCTAAATTTTCTCTAAAAACTGATGCATATTCGAATTGAGGATTTATCACTATTTTCCCTTCCAAATCAAAAAAACCATACTTACCATTTTGTATATATGGAATTAATTGAATCTCTTTATCAGAATTAAACATGCTGCAACTAGTAATTGACATAATTGCAATAAATAATAAACTAATCTTTTTCATATTTTTATTTTTACTTATTTTTTAATCTTATTATATCATTTTCGATATACTTTTTATCATCTACATTGTACTTCTTACTAAAACCAATATTTATTGAAACACCAGCCTTCGCATACGCTTTAATACTACTACCTGAATCTGAATAACCAGTTACATCAGCCGTCAAATGAATAAAATCAAATGGAATTCGTATTCCCATTGAAGAACAAAAATAATTTTTTTCTAAACTTGTAATTGATGTGTTAGCATTTATTAATGGTAATGTTTCTTTAAGATATCCTAAATTAAACATAAAAAATCGACGCCAAATAAAACTTGCTTCAATTTGCATAATATTGCTTTTTTCATAAGAATATGGCGTTCCATTTTCTGTGTAAAATAAATTATTTGAAAGATCAAAAAAACTCGTTCTCAGTCCTAATTGTGAATAATGAAATTTACTGTTCTTCCCTAAATTAACTTCTTTCAATTTACAATTAATTTTTCTATACAATCCAATTTGAAAACTACCCAATTTGTTACCAAAATCGACAGTTGAAAGATCTATTGGTTTGTTTTGCTCTATGTTATTATCTTGAACAACTAAAGGCAAATGCGATAAGCTATAATTAATTTCAAAAACATATCTAGTTGGTCGACTTTGCAATAACTCTATTTTCTTTTTTTCTGAAATTAAATTTAATACTTCATTTAATAATTTTTGTAACTCTTTGTTAGTAGGGTATAATATTAAATTTTGTTTACATTGATTAAGTGCCTCCTCATATCTTTTTTCAAAAATGAAGTTTTGTGAAACACTAATTGCATTTTCTATACTGATTTTTTCAATCTCAGATTTAATTTTTTCAAATTCATTTATATCAATATATGCATATTTTGAAATTTCATTTAGCTGCTTAATGGCTTCAAATAAAGAACCATTATTAATTAATTTTTTGATATTGGTAAGTGTAAATCTGAAATAATCAACAATAATGTTATTCTTTTTTTCAGCATAAACATTCTCATTGTTTTGATCAACAACTAATAGTTTATCTATAAGTAATATTGCAGATTGATACTCTTTAATGCTTATTTTTGAATTTAATTCAGACGTTAATACAGATACCCATCTATTTTTATATTCATTTTTCTTATTAATAACTTTAGCATTAGTAGCATCATATAATAATGCTTCATTTAATTTAGCTAAAATACTTTCAAAACTAGCTTGAGCTACATACAATTCATCAGCTTGATTAATTAAACTTTCAATTTTATTGGCATCATTTCCATATTTTGAATTTAATAATCTGTAAGATTCGTACATTTTATTGTACTTGTTAATTAATTCAGCGTCTTTTTTTTCTATTAATATTGCGTAAATTTCCATCTCATTTTGTATTGAGATAAGTTCCAAATTAATTGAATTTAGTGGTGAATTTTCTTCTGAAAAATTATCCTTATTATATTGATCAATTTTTCCCTTTAGCAGTTCAATTTTAGAATCTAAAATTGAACTATAACCTTTTGCTAAACTTGACTTTTTTACATATATAATAGCAGAAATAGACTTTTTTTTATTATCCAAATAAAATTCTTCCCTTGTTCCAATTAATGTAGCAGTTGCTGTTTGCGAAGATTCACGAAGTACTGAGGAAATATAATCTATCTTATTATTTTCAGTTTGTAGTTCTGAAGAAGTTGTAGAAAAAGAAATTTTTTCAACTATTTGTTTAACAAGTTGATTTTTTAAGTCTCTACCAAACTCTAGTTTGATGTCTTTTGTTGATTCAGAAGAAAATTCTTTAATTTTTTTCTCTTCAAAATATATATAATACTCATCAGGTGTAAAAAATTGAGACCTATATGATTCATTCATCCATTTAGGCTGAATAGCTGTGTTTTTCTTAAAAATAACACAAGAATTAAGTAATAGTATGGAAATGAAAGATAAAATAAATTTATACATATTATTTTTATTCGAAATTCTTATTAAATGTTTCTCTGAATTCAACTTTTTCCGAATGAAGTGCTTTTATTTTAGTATCTGAAATAGAGTTTTTTAATGAATTAAAAACATCCTCTTTGTTTAATTCTACACCAAGCCAATAAGTATAAGTATTATCTGGATTTTGAAAAATTTTCTCTTTAATAATTTTTACATTTTTTAAAGATTGATTAGATGAATATGTAGCCATACGTTCTGTTTCAGCCTTATAATCCATAGAATTTTCTATATTAGACTGTTTTGCATAATCTTCCATTAAAGACTTTACTTTTGTTTCAATAGTTCTTGCAATATCATTTGCTGCATTTTTAAATGCTAATTCTTTTGCAAATGACATATTAGGACTAGTTCCACTTGAAATCGATCTAATAAAAGTTTTGTCAGATTCAAAATTAGTAATTGGGAGAACAACCTCTTTTGCATCATTATTTGCAGATACTTTTTTAGTTCCACATGAAATTAATGTAATAAAAGATAAAAACAAGACCACTAAGGGCATAACAATTCTTTTCATAATTTTATTTTTTTTAGATTATTTGCAATAGTACAAAAAAATAAATTAATATTTTTACATTGTATGTTTTAGACCATTAAAAATAGTATAATTATAGGTGTTCATAGAACTTCAAAATCGTAACATACTGAAAAAAAAACTAGTATTTACAGAGGGTTTTGAATCCTTCTTTACTCGCAACAAAACCCAAAACAAAAGTTTTGATTTTTTTATACAGTTTTGTTTTGTAATAGCTTTGGGCTGTACTTTAATTAATTTATTCCGGAGATGTGCTATCCTGGTTTTTTTGGATACTTAAAGTGTATGATTTTATGTAAGAATATTTGTTAAAGTTTTGTGGTTTATCTTTTTTGCTCATAACTTTTTTTGCAAATGTTATTTTCTAAAAGAATACTTGCTTAATTTTGTAGTATATGAAGTTAAGAAGTTTACATACTACCACGCTATTTGAGTTTTACGCACCGGATTATACTACTGCATTAGATATTCCTTATGTTGATGTGGGTATTAGTGCGGGTTTTCCTTCTCCAGCGGATGATTTTATTGAACTGACCATCGATTTAAACAAGCATTTAATTAAACATAAAGACAGCACGTTCTTTGCAAAAGTAAAAGGACATTCTATGAAAGATGCTGGTATTTTTGATGGCGACTTGTTGGTAATTGATAAAAGCTTGTCTCCTCAGGATGGTAAAATAGCCATTTGTCAGATTGATGGGGAATTTACCGTAAAACGCATCAAAATTGAAAAAGATATCGTTTGGTTAGTCGCCGAAAATGAAGACTATAAACCCATAAAAGTCACCGAAGAAAATGAATTAATGATTTGGGGGATTGTGGTGCATAGTATTAAATCTTTTTAGATGGGTTTAGGGTGTTGGGTTAAAGGTTTAGGGTTTGTCCTTCGGCAAGCTCAGGATGATGAGGTTAATTCTTAAGGACTAAAAGCTAAATTCATAATTCGTAATTCCCAAATCGTAATTCGTAAATCAAAATGTTTGCCTTAGTAGATTGTAATAATTTTTATGCCTCTTGTCAGAGGGTGTTTGAGCCACATTTAATTGGAAAGCCGGTAGTGATTCTTTCTAATAATGATGGTTGTGTGATTGCGCGTTCTAATGAGGCTAAGGCGTTAGGGATTCCGATGGGGGCTCCGGCGTTTGAGTTTAAAAAGTTGTTTGAAGCGCATAATGTGTTTGTTTATTCTTCTAACTATGCGTTGTATGGCGATATGAGTAGTCGCGTGATGAATATACTGACGACTTTTAGTCCTGATATTGAGGTGTATAGTATTGATGAGGCGTTTTTGAAGTTTAACGGGTTTAATTTGTTTAACCTAGAGAATTATGGCAAAACCATTCAGAAGACGGTTACTAAAAATACGGGGATTCCTATTAGTGTAGGATTCGCACCCACAAAAGCTTTGGCAAAAGTAGCCAATAAAATAGCTAAGAAGTTTCCTGAACGTACCAAAAGTGTTTATGTAATAGACACGGAGGAAAAACGTATAAAAGCCCTTAAATGGACTAAAATTGAAGATGTGTGGGGAATTGGTAGGAAACACGCGAAACGTTTACAAGCGGTGCAGGTTTTTAATGCGTACCAATTTACGCAATTGTCTGATGAGTGGGTGAGAAAACAAATGGCAGTGGTAGGGCTCCGATTAAAGCACGAATTGGAAGGCAAACCGACCTTGGATTTGGAAACGCCAAAAAGCAAAAAGATGATTGCTACGACTCGGTCTTTTGAGAAATCGCTAACGAAATTAGAGGATATATCAGAAAGGGTTTCCACATTTACCGCTTCTTGTTCGGAAAAATTAAGACGACAAAATAGTCATTGTAGTATGATTATGGTGTTTGTACAGACCAATTATTTTAGAAAAGACCAACCTCAATATTCAAGAAATATCGTAATCAATACCGACTTTCCAACGAACTCGACTATTGAGTTGAATCATTATGCGCAAATTGGCTTGAAAGCTCTATTCAAAGAAGGGTATCATTATAAAAAAGCTGGGGTGATTGTTATGGGATTAACGCCAAACGACCAAACGCAGTTGTCACTTTTTAATACTTCAAATCCAAAACACCAACCGCTGATGTCGGTTGTAGATAAGCTGAACCAAAGCTACGGGAAGAATAAAATTAAATTTGGAAATCAATCGTTAGGCAGGCAATGGAAAATGAAACAGGAACAGTTGTCGAAAAGCTATACTACACGGATTGATGAGGTTGTTGTGGTTTGTTGTTTATAGTTTGTTGTTAATGGTTTGTTGTTGACTTGTTAGTTGTTGAGTTGTTAGTTGGAATTTGGGTTTGGCTTTACTGTGTAAAGCGTTTGTTTAAATTTAAAATATAATTTATATGTGTTTTCACTCCAAGCAAACTAAGTTGGCATTAGCTGTGGAAAATAGGTTTCAGGCTACAATAGAGAAAATGGATCTTTTTCAGATTCAAGACGAATCTAATGGGTTTACTTTTCCTAAAAATCCTATTATTACGGATGAAAAACCAACTTTAATTCAGCACTACAACTGGGGGTTGATTCCTTCTTGGTCTAAAGATGAGGATATTAAAAAACTAACATTAAATTCACGAATTGAAACCATAGCAGAAAAACCATCGTTTAAAAATTCGATATATAAAAGATGTCTAGTAATTGCCAATGGTTTTTATGAATGGCAATGGCAAGATAGTAAAGGCAAAAACAAAATTAAATATGAAATAGGTATTGGTAATGATGATTTATTTGCATTTGCGGGAATCTATTCGCAATGGATTAATCAACTTACAGGAGAGATTAAAGATACATATTCGATTGTTACAACTCAGGCCAACACTTTAATGGCTGAAATTCACAATACAAAACAACGAATGCCAGTAATTTTAAAACCTGAAGATGAATCTAAATGGTTACACCACGAACCAATGGCTCAATTTGCTTTTCCTTATGAAGTGAATTTAGTTGCAAAGAATTTGGATGTAAGGTGAAGGGTTTAATGGTAAAAGGTAAAAGGTAAAAGGTAAAGGGTAAAAGGTAAAAGGTAAAAGGTAAAAGGTAAAAGGTAAAAGGTAAATGGTATTGGGTTTTCCTTCGACAAGGTTAGGATGCGGTATTTGTTTGTTGTTTGTTGTTAGATTTTGTATATTTGATTAAAATTAATTGATATGAGATATATTATAATTCTTGCATTTGTGTGTATAAGTAACTTAGCGAATGCTCAAAAAGTGTTTAGTACGCAATATAGTAACCAAGCAGAAATTAAAGTCTTTGTGGTGAAATACGAAAACCAAGCTGACTTAAAAGTCTTTAAGGTGAAGTATGAAAACCAAGTAGGTGAGAATAATGGCAAGTGGTTTTTTTCTAAATATGAAAACCAGGCGAAAAAGAAAATCTATTTTGTGGATTACGAAAATCAAGCGGATTTGAAAATCTTTTTTGTTGACTATGAAAATCAAGCTGGGTGGCGAAATAATGAAAAGAAGTATTTGATGTTTTAGGATTTAGGATTTACGATTTGGGATTTACGATTTGGGATTTTGTTTTGTTTATAAAACACATAGCCAATGCCTGCTATAAATAAAAATATTAGATGCTTGTTTATAGGTACGTCAGTTGGATTATTTGCTGTGTCGCCAGAAGTACCAAAGTCAGTTGGTTCTGAAACGTTAGTTTGTGCTTCTAGAGAAGTGGTGGATACTAGTAAGCTAACTAGTATCCAAAATAATGTTTGTATTAATTTCATGATATGGGTTATTTAATTAATTACTTTAAGATTATAGTTTTGATTGTCGGTGAAATTTATTTTGAATAAGAGTACTTGATTCGTTTGCGAGATTTCGTTTAGTGTACTTGTTTTTTCTATAATGTCTTTCTTTTGGAAAAGTAACCGACCGGTTACGTCATAAATTAGAATGTCTTTAATTACTTTATTTTGACTTGTGATGTGAAATACTTGGTCTTTTTTATATACAATAATGCTATTTGAATCTAAATGATGTGTTGTTTCTCCAAGATTTTGTTCGTACACAATTGAAAAACGATTGTTAAATGTACCTGTTGTTGAGGTAAAAGTGTAGGGTGTTGTTTTAATATTTGTAGTAGTTCCCGTTACGTTGTCTTTAATAAAAACCGCTTGATCTCCTTGGAAAATACCGTCCCAATTGGATAGTTTTATTTTATATGTTCCAGCAGTTTCACAATACCATCCTAAAGGGACTTCATCAGTTGTAGAGAAGGGTAGTGCTCGACCTTGAATCACTAACTTTTTGTTATTACAAATTGAATATAAATGATTGCTTACATTTCCATAGGATTTTCCATCATAATTTGTATCCATTCCGATTGTGGCACCTTCTAAATAACCTATTAAAATTTGATTTAAATCTGTACCATCATTTGAGATTGCATTTAACCAAATGTGGTGATTTTCAGTCGTTGTTTTAAAAAATTGATGGTTTTGATTATTTACTCGTTGTGTGTTATTAAAGTTTACCATTCCATTATTTTTGGCTTCAACAAAAAATCCTTGTCCCACTTGTATGGTTCCGTTTGGAATTACAGCTGGTGTATGGTAATTGGGACTATTTATAGCCACTTCGGTTGCGGCAGTTCCACCGGTTGCGTTCCAACTGGCATAATTAGTGCCTGGAGGAAATACACCATTTACATCCATCGTAAGCGTGTGTGCATAGAAATATAAAGTACCTTCTATAGTAGCAGCATTATCTGTTACAAATGTTGTTGCATTGATTGTAGAGGGATATGGATTTCCTACTAAATTGAATTTATTTATTGTGTTAAATGTAAGGTTAAAAGGGTAGGTGCCATTATTCGGAATTCCCGTAAAGGAGCCTGTCCATTCTGCTGGAAAAGTGGCTGATTGATTATTTGCCGCTCTTATAGCATAACCTTTTGCTGCAGCAAAATCAGAAGTTGTTGAAAGTGTTGAACTTAAATACGTATCTGTATTAGTATCATACGTATAAAAACGATGTGTAAGCGTTTCAAGAGAAAAATTGTATATATTTTGTCCAGAAACTGGTGACGACCATAAAGTGTGGTCTAATCTTACGAGAGTAGAGGTGTTTCGGTGTATTACTATGTTTCCAATATTTGTTGCTAAAGGATTGATTTGTAGTATATTATTGTTGTTATTTGTCGTAAAAGAACTACCCGTATTTATTGTAATTTCATTATACACAAAAACATTGTTATTAAAAGTTACAGTAGCATTATTTGTAACTAAAATAGAACAAGCATAGATGTCAGTTATAGACGTGTAATTGCCCGAAAAAACTACTGAATTGCCATAAGTAGGTATGCCATTGCTCCAGGTATTTCCGTCCCATGTTGTAACATTTCCACACCCTATGATATCTGTATCTGTAATTCCATTGCAATTATCATCTATGCCATTTCCGTATAATTCTATAGCATTTGGATGAATTTGTGCATTTAAATCATTACAATCTGTATGGTCTAAAACATTGCCAACTACCATATAGCAAGATGCTGTTGAAAGGTCACCATATCCATCTTGGTCTACATCGGCATAGTATACTGTTGAAAGGTTATTTATTCCGGTTGTGCTAAGTGCTGTTTCATAAGTGTCTATAGCGCCGTTTATAGATAATAATTTACAGTTTAGAAGATTACCAACTCCTATGGATATTGCTCCGTTTGCAATTACAGTTCCAGTCAAAGCTGAATTAGCTGCCAATGAGAAGGCGCCTTCAATAATCCAATAAATATTATTTGCTTGCGCGCCATTGGTAAGTTGTATTGCTGCATACGTACCACTAGTGAAGGCACCACCAAACTTTAAAATAAATTTAGCACTTGGATTGTTTTGAGCATCTAATATAAGCGTCCCAGCAATAGAGCCAGCCGTACTAATATTGTATATACCAGGTAAAATAGTTTCTCCATTTCCGAAAGCCGGAGTATGATTGGTTATGGTTGGTATCATATTAGAAAATCCAGTATATGCGATTCCTAAATCTACAGCCGCTTGTTGGGTTATAGCACTAGCAATGTGAGTTGTTCCAGACACAGTAGAGGTTTCAAAACCGGTAACTGTACCTTGATTTGTTCCGATGTTGCCATCTATACTAGATACACCTACATTACTAATGGCTCCAATTGAAGAGAAAATTACAAAATTAGAAGCCGTTCCTAAAGAGGGTGTGCATTGCGCTTGGGCAGGAAGTAGCGGGTACAAAAATAAAATCATACCTAATCCGCTAAACCAATTGAAAATTAAATTTTTCATTTGTTAGTTATTAATTATTAGAAATAAACAATAAATATTTTAGCTAGGAATAAATTGTCTGTTTGAAGTATTTCAAAGGTAGTGTTAAATAGCTACGCTTATTTATAATAATTCAATATGTGGGAATTTTACAAGTTTTGGTTCTATTTTATGATATTTTAGGTTTTTTTATTTGCTTTTTCCGGTAATTTTTTATAATATTTGGTAAAAACATTACGAAGTAATATTTACCAATAAAATATTTAATTATGGCTACAAAGCATCATATTGTTTTTTTAACCGGAGCAGGAATTAGTCAGGAAAGTGGCATTTCCACTTTTAGGGATCAAAATGGTTTATGGGAAAATTATGACATTACAGAGGTAGCTTCTCCAGAAGGATTTGCTAAAAACCCACAAATGGTTTTAGATTTTTATAATGCCCGACGCAAACAATTAGATGAGGTAGTACCTAATTTAGCTCATGAATTAATTGCTCAATTGGAGCAAAAGTATCAGATAACAGTCATTACTCAGAATGTAGATGATTTGCATGAACGTGCAGGTTCTACAAATGTGATTCATTTGCATGGTGAATTGAAAAAATGCCGAAGTGTTTTAGATGCTACCAAAATATATGAGTATCAGTTTCCTTTACAATTAGGAGATTTGGCTACTGATGGAGGACAACTACGTCCGCATATTGTTTGGTTTGGTGAAGCCGTACCATTAATTGATTTGGCTATTGAGGTGACTCAAACGGCTGATTTATTTGTTATTATAGGCACAACGATGCAAGTACAACCTGCTGCGTCTCTTTTGTTATCTGTACCCATAGATGCACAAACGGTGTATATTGATATAGCACCAGATGTAGATAAAGGCATTAATTTATTAGTAATAAAAGAAAAAGCAACAGTAGGTATGAAAATACTTGTAGATGATTATTTGCCGTATTGATTTTATTTTTTAACTGCATTATAGAGTTTTATATATTATTAGGATATTTTAGTGTATGATAACTTTGTGGATGTTATACTTTCTATAAAATATATATTTTTATAACGACATAATGTGTCGTCTTTATAAATAAATGTAATATATTAATAATATTTTTCTAAATTTGTATACTATATTCTACAAAATGAAATTATTATTACTGTTATTGTCTTTTTTTGCAAGTGTACAAAACTTTCCAAATGATGCCTCAGTATCTAAAGAGCAGTGGGTGACTGGTACCTATGATTTTGCATGGAAAGTTAATAATAAATGGCAGACCATAGAATATTTAAAAACGTTAACATTAAATTATAGTCCTGCATATATTAATAATAATTCCGTATTGGGAGTTTGGGTTGAACCTTCTTTAATGCTTGCTCCAATCAATAATGGTAATTGGATTACTTCCGATGATGCAACTTGTGGAAATAAAACAAGTGGTTATAGCGTTTATAGACTGGAATTAAATTTAACATAAGATTCTAATATAAAAAGATTTTAATTCTAATTCATTACTTTTGAGAGTATATGATTATGTAATAAAAAATTCAAATAACGAAAAAAAAACAGGTTGGATATATTTAACAACAGAATAAATATTATGAGAAATCAAAATCAAAATAAAAAAATGAATTACAGTATTTTATTTAAAAAAATAAATAATTTTAAATATGCTTCTTTGTTATCTATAACAACATTATTAATGTTTGTTGTTTTTCCATTCAATACATATGGGCAAACTACACTTGTAAATTGTACAACTCCAACAAAAGAAATTGAAGTACTAAGATTTAGAAATGAATTGACCTATGTTCCAGGATCTAATATTACAGTTTTTATTAATCCAAAAGGTATTTACGAAATTGATAATCAGTTCAAATTATTTTTATTTAATGTTTCAAATAATACTGAAATTTTATTAAGTACTAAAAATGACTTTTTTATTCCTATTTTAAATGGTAGAATTCCTGTAGGTACCTCTCCGGGTTCTTATAAACTAAAAATTAAAGCTAAATCTGTATCTAATGCAAGTGATACAGAGGTTGAAGTACTTACTTCTGCATTTCAAATTGCTACTGGAACAATTCAAAATTCTGGATTTACTGTCGCTAATTCTGGCTTAGCTGATTTGAATAATTTTGTAGAATGTTTGGATTTAGACAATAATCAATTCCAAATAGGTTTTTTAAATAATTCCAATCCAACCACCAGTAATCAAACTATTGTTGTTTCAAATATTGCTCCAACTCAAGGAATTGCAAAATTATTTACATTACAGAATTTATCATATCCTTTATTAAATTATCAATTAAGTTCTGAGCAAACAATATCAACTAGTTCATCCCAGATATCAGTACCAGTAAATACTATAGTTGGTACACATTTAATAGAATATGTAAAAACAATTGGAGGTATTTCATCTAGTTATGGTATAATTTTTTTAAACAATACAGCTAGTACGGGTTTAGGTAATTTAAGTAACGAGTCAGTTTGTGTGAATAATGATGTATTGTTTACAGTAGATGTAAATTCAATAAAAGATAATTATCCAGGTTCACTTTATAAGTTTAATTTTGGTGATGGTTCTGGTGATTTTCAATACACACATAATCAAATTTTTTTATGTAATAATATAACACATTTTTATGATGAAGTAACCTGTTCAAGTGATGATAAAATTTTAGGACCTAATCCAGATCCAACTTCTTCATTACCTTATTATTATTTTAGAACCAATTTCAAACAATTTAATAAATATTTAAATTTTAATAATATTCCTCAATGTGATACATTTATTGTTAATGGAAATGGAACAACTAAATGGATAAATGTAAATTTACCACCTGATCCTAATTTTAATGCTCCAGAAAAAATATGTGCTGGAACGAATATTGTTGCAACTGAGATTTCTTTATATCCTGCTTATGGATTTGGAGAAAATTGTTTGATTAATTATAGTATTAGATGGGAAGTTAAATTTCCTGGGGATCAAGTTTTTGAGGAGATTGTTTACGATGATATTAATTCTCCTTATTATGGTTGGGTAACTTTTAACTCAAGTTCTGGCCAATCAATATTAACTATTCCCTCAGGTTGGACAACTATATTTGGTTGTTATGAAATTAAATTGACTGTAAATATTCCTGAAGGTTGTGCCGCATTTCCTAACATTACTAAAACCGTAATAGTTGAACCCCAACCTGATGCGGCTTTTACATATTCGGCTCCGGCAAATTTATGCGCAAGTATTACTAGTCCGCTCACAATACCTTTTACAAATACGTCTAATACAGAAGCAATTGCAGATCCTTGTAAAGACCCTACCTACACTTGGACTGTTGTTCCAGTTACAGGTACACCTGCAACAGCAACTGGTTTTACAATAATTGATGCAAATGGTCCTACCTCACCACCTGCAGCTGCCAATCAAACTAGTCCTCAAATATCTTTTACACAACCAGGTACATATACCGTTGCTTTAAACGTTACAAATGTTTGTGGTACAGATACTTTTTCACAAGACATTCAAATTATTGGTGATCCAACAGTTTCGTTTTCCCCTGATAATTTAACTATTTGTAAAGCACAGCCACCAACTTATGTGTTAGATTTCTCAGATACTTCTATTGACCCTACCTATAGTGTAGCGCCTTATATTCCAACATCTTACAATTGGGTGGTTTATGAAAGTAATGGTACTAC
>JBFYPW010000001.1:0-67917 GCA_041303115.1 Flavobacterium sp. | reverse complement strand
CCAAAACCACCAATCATTTGTTTCTTGGCAATTTCGTGATTTGGATGACTTTCTAATCCTGGATAATAAACAGTAGCTACTTTTGGATGATTTACTAAATATTCCGCTACTTTTGCTCCGTTTTCACAATGTCTTTGTACACGTAAGTGTAAGGTTTTGATGCCTCGTAACACCAAATAACTATCCATCGGACCTAAAGTTCCACCTGTTGCAAATTGCGCAAAGTGTAATTTTTCGCCTAATGCTTCATCTTTTACGATTAAGGCACCAGCAATTACATCACTATGACCGCCTAAATATTTCGTTGCCGAATGCATTACGATATCCGCACCTAAATCTAAAGGTTTTTGTAAATAAGGCGTGGCAAAGGTATTATCTACTGCGAAAAGCAAGTTGTGCTTTTTAGTAATTTTTGCAATTTCAGCAATATCCGCTAATTTCATTAATGGATTGGTTGGCGTTTCTACCCAAACCAATTTTGTGTTTTCATTAATTAACGACTGAAATTTTTCAAAATTCGTCATTTCAATAAAATGAAATTTTATACCAAATTCTTGGTAGATGCGCGCAAACATTCGGTACGTACCGCCATATAAATCGTCCATCGCAATGACTTCATCGCCTGGTTTTAAAAGTTTCATTACTGAATCTGTAGCCGCTAAACCAGAAGCAAAAGCTAAACCACGCACGCCATTTTCAATACTGGCTAACGCTTGTTCTAAAGCGGTACGAGTGGGATTGGCAAATCTGCTATATTCGTATCCTTCTGCTAAAGGCACACCTGGACTTGTTTGTACAAATGTTGAGGTTTGATATACGGGTGGCATAACGGCTCCAGTACTTGGATCGTGATGCTGATTGCCGTGAATTACTTTGGTGTTGAATTTCATTTTTATATATATTAATCTTTTAAATTCCTTGTTGTTTGTCGCCTCGCAATTGGCGGTATTGTTTTCTGGCTTCCGTAAAATAAATACTATCAGGATGTTCGAGAACTACTTTTTCGTATAAATTTTTAGCTTTTTCTATATCGTTTAGCTGATTTTTATAAATTTCTGCCGAATAAAATAAGGCTTCATCAATATAAATTCCGTCTTTGTGATTGTCTAAAATGTTTTGATAATAGCCAATTGCTTTGGCAAAATTACCTAATTTTTCGTAATTTTTTGCTACTTTATACAACGTTCCGGCTTCAATAGATTGCCCTTTGTGTTTTTCTAAAATTTGTAAAAATGCTTCTAATGCATCTTTTGGTTTGTTTTGATATTCTAATAAATCGGCTTTTGAAAAATCTTGTAACGCCACTTGAAGTGAATCTTCTGCAGAATTATCGCTAATTAACAAAAACAATTCTACAGCGTCATTCGCAATTAATTGGGTTGAAGCTTGTTTCAATTCGCCAGCTTGTTTTTTTGCCCAATTGAAATCTTTTTTAAAGAAGCTGGTTTTTGCCATTCGCATACTGGCTTCGTGCGAAAATTCATCATTAGGTAAATCGTTTTGAATTTGCGCGTAATAAATAATAGCTTGATTAAACTTTTCGTTAAATACAAAAACATCTGCCAATTCCATCTTCACTTTTGCTTTCTGACGAATATTTAATGGCATTTCCATAGTTGCTTCTAAAAGTGCTTTTGCTTTTTCAAAATCATTCAAATAAAAGGCTTTGAAATGCGCTGCTAAAATTCGTAAATCTATAGCATAAGGCGAATTTCCATACTGGCTTAATAATGTTTCAAATTTTGTTTGAATCATTGAATACGTTTCTGGTTTTGCAGTTTCAATTTCGTTTTTTAGCAGAAAATATTGTGCATTTAAAATGGTTGATTCGTCCGTTGTATTTTGTAAAATGAATTCAAAAATAGCTTGTGCTGTTTCCGTTTCCTTTTCATTTACACAAATTTGTGCCAGTTGAATGATGTCGTCAAACGATTCTGGATTTCTTTTATAAATTGATTTTTCTTGAATAAAAGCTTTGTTATATTCTTTAAGATTTATGTATAACCAACTTAAAAACTGATTCCAATAAATGTCTTGTGTTTTTTGGGTGCGAAGTAAAAGTTCTTTTTTAAGGGAATTGGCAAACACATTTTCAGCATCATCTTGCATAAAAAACACCAATTGATTTTGTACACTTAACGTCGAATTTATGTTAGCATAAGAGTAATCTAATAATTTTACTACCATCACATCTAAATTCCCCATTTGACCTTGAAGCAAAGCCATTTGGTAATCGAAATTCATACTTGAATTTGTTTTTTGTGCTACTTCATACGTGGAATACGCCTGAAGTAATAACGATTTTTGCTCAAAAGCTTGCCCAATTTGATAGGCATAATTGGGCTGTTTTTCTACTACTTCAATCGCTTTTTTATAATAGGATTCTGCTTTATTTGTGTCTTTTTGCAGTTGCGAATTGAATCCTAATTCGACAAAAATTATTGGTTGATTAAATTTATCTTTTTTACTTAAAAGTAATTTTTCTGCTTTATCAAATTGTTTTAAACCTTGAAAACAAGCAACTAATTTCTGAGTAAAATAGAAATTATTGGGTTGTTTTTTCTCCATTTCTTCATACAAAGATGCGGCTTTATCAAATTCACCTTTGTCAAAGTAATTTTGTGCTAATTGTTCGTTTTGAGAAACCACAAGTAGCGAGAAAAAGGACAATATAATGGAATAAATTTTTTTCATAAAAAGAATGCACTAAAGTAACAAAAAATGGTTAACTCAGTGCATTGTTAGTAAAGATTTAATATTAGTTTATAATATCAAATCCAGTATATCGTCTTAAAACTTCCGGAATTACGATGCCTTCCGGCGTTTGATAGTTTTCTAAAATCCCAGCTAAAACACGAGGTAAGGCTAATGAACTTCCGTTTAAAGTGTGTGCCAATTGGTTTTTACCATTCGCATCTTTGTATCTTAATTTTAATCTATTTGCTTGGAAGGTTTCAAAATTAGAAACAGAAGAAATTTCTAACCAACGGTCTTGCGCAGTTGAAAATACTTCGAAATCATAGGTTAATGCCGATGCAAAACTCATATCACCACCACATAATCGTAAAATTCGGTAAGGCAATTTTAATTCATGTAAAATTTCTTTCACGTGTTCCACCATTCCGTCTAAAGCGGCATAAGAATTTTCTGGTTTTTCAATACGTACAATTTCTACTTTATCAAATTGGTGTAAACGATTTAATCCTCGAACATGGGCCCCGTAAGAACCTGCCTCTCTTCGGAAACAAGGGGTGTAGCCCGTGCATAAAATAGGTAAATCATTTTCTGAAACTAAATCGTCTCTAAAAATATTTGTTACCGGCACTTCTGCTGTTGGAATTAAATACAAATTATCCGTTGCATCGTGATACATTTGTCCGTCTTTATCTGGTAATTGTCCCGTTCCATAAGCGGATGCTTCATTTACTAAATGCGGTACTTGATATTCTTTGTAACCTGCATCGGTGTTTTTATCTAAGAAATAAGAAATTAATGCACGTTGTAATTTAGCTCCTTTTCCTTTGTAAACAGGGAAACCTGCACCAGTGATTTTTACCCCTAATTCAAAGTCGATAATATCATATTTTTTCGCTAATTCCCAATGAGGCAAAGCGCCTTCATGTAATTTTGGAATGTCTCCCTCTTCAAAAACGTTTATATTTTCTTCAGGTGTTTTTCCAAAAGGAACAATATCGGCTGGTAAATTCGGTAATTTATATAATTCGTCTTGCAATTGACTTGAAATTGCATTCAAACTTTCGTTTAATTGTTTCGAATTTTCTCTAATTTGAGTCGTTTTTTCCTTTAAGATTTCGGCTTTGGCTTTTTCACCATTTTTCATCATTTCGCCAATATCTTTGGATAATTTATTAGATTCTGCTAACAAATTGTCTAATTCAACTTGCGTATTTCTTCGTTTTTCGTCTAATTCTACAATAAGTTCAACAATGGCAGTTGCCTCAAAGTTTTTTTTCGCTAAACGCGTAATTACTTCTTCTTTGTTTTCTCTAATAAAATGTACTTGTAACATGTTTGTTTGTTTTTGGAAAGCAAATGTAAGAAATTGTTGTAAATTTTATAGAAAAGTGCCCACACAAATGTGTAGAATCTTTAATAATTGAAAATATTTACTTAGTTTCGTGTTTTAATTTACAATAATGAAAAAAATTATTCATTTCTTTTTTCTTTTATCTGTTACTTTTGGTTTTTCACAAACTACAGAATTAGAATTTGAAAAAATGGTGGAATCTGAATCAAAATCGGCCGCATCCACAATGAATGTTCAAGTAAATCCGAACACACAAAATTATGATATTACTTATCATGAGTTGCGTTTTACAGTAAACCCGAACAATACACCTGCTGCAATTAGTGGTATTGTAAAAACCACTTTTACTGCTTTAGCAAACATGAATACGATCACTTTTGATATGGCTACTCAGTTAGTAGTAAGTTCTGTAACTATGAATAGTGTGAATTTAAATTATTCTCAAAGTAATTACGAATTAAACATTATTTTTCCAAGTACCATTTCCTCAGGAACTAGTGCTTCAGTAATAATTACTTATGCGGGTATTCCGCCTACTGCAGAAGGCGCTTTTACTAGAGGTACTCACGCCGGAACGCCAGTAATTTACACCCTTTCTGAACCTTTTGGCGCTAGAGATTGGTGGCCATGTAAGCAAGATTTAAATGATAAAATCAATAGTTTTGATATTTATATTACGGCACCTTCTGCTTTTTATAGTGTATCTAACGGTTTAGAACAGAGCAGAATTGTAACAGGCGCTAATGCTACTACACATTTTAAGCATTTATATCCGATTCCGGCTTATTTAATTGTTTTAAACATTACGAATTACCAAGTTTTTAATCAACAAGCAGGGTTAGGGACTTTATCTAGCCCATATTTTCCAATAGTAAATTATTTATATCCAGAATCCAATACAACTACTGTTCAAAACCAATTAGGAGTAACTCCGGGGATTATGAATTTATTTGAAAGTTTGTTAGAACCCTATCCATTTAGAAATGAAAAATATGGTCATGCGCAGTTTGGTTGGGGTGGTGGCATGGAGCATACGACAGTTTCATCAATGGGAAGCTTTGGAAGAGATTTAATTTCGCACGAGTTAGCTCACCATTGGTTTGGTAATAAAATCACATGTGGTACTTGGAAAGACATATGGTTAAATGAAGGATTAACAGAATATATGTCTGGTTTGGTTCATGAGCAAGATGGTGCATCTAATTTTGTAACATGGAAAACGAATAAAATAACCAATATTACATCTCAACCAGGAGGTGCTACTTATTTAACAGATGCAGGTGCATTAAATGTAAATACAATTTTCAGTTCACGATTAACCTACAATAAAGGCTCGATGATTACACATATGTTACGATGGAAATTGGGAGACGTGAAATTTTTTCAAGCATTAAAAAGTTATTTAGCAGATCCAGCTTTAGCATATGGATATGCGGTTACAGCGAATTTGAAATCGCATTTAGAGGCTGCTGATAATGGTAACAGTTTAACGGAATTTTTCAACGATTGGTTGTACAATCAAGGATATCCTACTTATACTATTACTGCTCAAAATTGGGGTGCGGGACAAGCAAAAATTATTGTAAATCAAACGCAATCCCACTCCAGTGTTTCTTTTTTTGAAATGCCTTTAGAAATTAGATTAACAGGAAGCGGAGCACAAGTTTTAGACGTTGTAGTAAACAATACAACCAATGCTCAAGAATTTATTGTTTCGGTTCCGTTTGTAGTAACGGGTGTTGCTTTTGACCCAAATAAACATATTATTTCTAAAAATAATACGGCTACATTAGGCACTGAAAATTTTGATATGAGCTCAGCAATTTCAGTATATCCAGTTCCTTCAGAAAACGAATTAACTATCCAATTCCCGAGTAACGTAACTTTATACAAAGTGGAAATTTATAATAATTTAGGGCAACTTTTAAAAACAGATTTCAAAAATATTCTTGATATTTCTGGACTTTCAAGTGGGGTACATTTTTTAAAAATTGAAACTTCAGAAGGGCTATTTCATAAAAATTTCATAAAAAAATAGGGTAACCATAAAATAATATTAAAAAGTAAGGTGAAAACCTTACTTTTGCTTTTTAAATACAAATCAAAATTAAAATGATTCAAGTTGCACAAATACTTTTTATATTATCGGTTTTAGTAATTCTTCACGAATTTGGACACTATATAACAGCAAAAATGTTTAAAATGCGAGTAGAAAAATTCTACTTGTTTATGGATGTTGGTTTTTCATTAATTAAAAAGAAAATTGGCGAAACCGAATGGGGAATTGGTTGGCTGCCATTAGGTGGTTATGTGAAAATTTCGGGTATGATTGACGAAAGCATGGATGAAGACCAAATGAAACAAGAGCCACAACCTTGGGAATTTCGTTCTAAACCAGCTTGGCAACGTTTAATTGTAATGTTAGGTGGAATTATAGTTAATATTTTATTGGCTTGGTTTATTTATACGATGATGTTTTCTACTGTAGGCCAAAAATACATTTCTACTGAAAAAATTCAAAAAAACGGATTGGCATTTGGCGAAATTGGGCAAAGCGTAGGGTTTAAGAATGGCGATAAAATTGTTTCAATTGATGGTACCTTACAACCTAAGTTTAATTGGGCAGTAATTGATGTTTTATTAAGCAATGAAGTGATTATTGACAGAAACGGCACCGAAGTAAAATTAAATTTAACAGATGAACAAAAAGGTGAAATTTTAGGAAGTGAAGGAAAAAACTTCATACAACCAAGGATTTCAAAGATTGCTATTGATTCTGTAACAACAAAATCTGAAGCGGCTAAAGCCAAACTTTTAAAAGGCGATGTAATTCAATCTGTAAACGGCAAACAATTTAGTTATTTTGATGTTTTTGCAGAAGACTTAAAAAATTTAAAAAACGACTCAATCAACATAGTTGTTGAAAGAAATTCTAAGTTAGTAAATCTAAGAGCAAAAGTAAATGCAGAAGGTAAATTAGGGTTTGTGCCCAAAATCCAAGATAAATTTGATTTTCAAATTATAAATAAGCTTTCATTTGGTGAGGCAATTTCAGCAGCAGTGAAAGAATCGTACCAATTATTGGTATATAATGTGAAACAGTTCAAATTAATTTTAAAACCAGCAACAGGCGCTTACAAACAAGTAAAAAGCCCTATCGGTATTGCACGTCAATTACCAGATTCTTGGGATTGGGAATTTATTTGGAATTTCACTGCTTTATTTTCTATTGGCTTGGCTTTTATGAATTTATTACCTATTCCTGGTTTAGATGGCGGACATGCTTTATTTACAATTGTTGAAATGATTACCGGTAAAAAATTATCAGACAAAGCGGCGGGTTATGTGCAAACGGGAGGTATGATTTTTCTACTATCCTTAATGGCACTAACGTTTGGAAAGGACATTTATCAATTGATTTTAGACAAATTAGTAAATTAAAACAAAAAAGTGTTTAAATATTTTTGATAGAATAAAAATTCAATTATATTTGCACTCGCTAAAATAAACATGCAACTTCCTTCTTAGCTCAGTTGGTTAGAGCATCTGACTGTTAATCAGAGGGTCCTTGGTTCGAGCCCAAGAGAGGGAGCAAAAATTTTAGCGAAAACATACTTAACCTATTAGGTTATTCCTTCTTAGCTCAGTTGGTTAGAGCATCTGACTGTTAATCAGAGGGTCCTTGGTTCGAGCCCAAGAGAGGGAGCTTTCAAAAGCCTTTACAGCAATGTAAGGGCTTTTTTATTTATAATTAACATTTGTCGTTTAGGACATCTTTCTTGAACTCTTCTATTTGTTTTTTCATTTCTTTAATCTCCTTCATCTTCTGTTCAAGAGAATGTAATTTTTCGTCAAGAATTTTTAATTTTTCGTCTTTACTATATTTGTTATTATACCAAGCATCTATAACTTGTCCGATTTCTCTTATAGTAAAGCCGACCGATTTGGCATCGCTAATGAATTCTAATTTTTCAATTGTTTCTTCATCATAGTGAAAATAATTGTTTGTTTTGATAGACTCATCGCGCTTTCCTTCAATCAATCCTGACTTCTCATAGAAGCGAATCGTGTGGGCAGAAATCCCTGTTTTCTTAGCTATTTCATTTATTAACATAATGCAAATATAAAAAATATTAAAAAAATAACAACTATAGACTATACTCTAATGTTGTGGGTTTGATTTTATACTACTAAGTTTGCACTAAATTAAAACATAATCATATGAAAAAGACAATTTTAATTACAGGATCTTCAAGTGGAATTGGGAAATCAACCGTTATTGAATTTGCAAAAAATGGATGGAATGTAATTGCTACGCAAAGAAATCCTGAAAAGGAATCTGACTTTAAGACCTTTAAAAATGTCAAACTTTATCCTTTAGATGTTACGAACCTTGATAGTATCAGTAAAGTATTTCAAAAAGTTAGAGAAGAATTTGGAACTATTGATGTTGTTGTAAACAATGCGGGGTATGGAGTGGATGGCGCTTTTGAAGCAATGTCTGATGAAGTAATTGAAGACCAATTTAACACCAATGTATATGGATTAATGCGTGTGACAAGAGAGGCAATAAAAGTGATGCGCCCCTCTGGTGGTGGAACAATTATCCAAATTTCAAGTATGGGTGGAAAAATCACTTTCCCATTATATAGCATTTATCATGCAACAAAATTTGCTGTTGAAGGCTTTACAGAGTCGTTACATTATGAATTAGCACAATTTAACATTAAATTAAAACTTATTGAACCTGGTCCAATAGCAACTGATTTTTATGGAAGAAGTAGAAAATTCATTAAGCCTGATTATACAAGTGATTATGATGTATTTATTTCAAAATTTAATGTGGCAGCAGCAAAAGTTATAAATGATGCAGAAGGGCCAGAGGTTGTTGCTAAAACAATTTTTATTGCCGCAACAGACAATAATAATAAAATGAGATATCCTATTGGTAAGCCAGGTCCAATACTATTAAAACTCAGAAAATTACTTTCTGATAAATTATATTTTTTATTAGTAAGAAAAAGCTATAATATTTAATTTTATTAAGTAAATAATCATAATACTAAAATTGTAATTTTCTTCAATAGCGATAAAATAAAAAATCCCGACAATCTCGGGATTTTTTATTTTATAAACTTGACTTAAATTGTTCTAAGAAACGAACATCGTTTTCATAAAACATTCTAATATCGCCAATTTGGTATAATAGCATAGCAATTCTTTCAATTCCCATTCCAAAAGCGTATCCTGTATATTCATTTGGGTCAATGCCGCAGTTTTTCAACACATTCGGATCAACCATTCCGCAACCCATAATTTCTAACCAGCCTGTTCCTTTTGTAATTCGATAATCGGTTTCTGTTTTCAATCCCCAATAAATATCAACTTCAGCGCTTGGTTCTGTAAATGGAAAGTAAGACGGACGCAATCTGATTTTAGATTTCCCGAACATTTCTTTTGTAAAATATAATAGCGTTTGTTTTAAATCGGCAAACGATACATTTTTATCAATATATAAACCTTCTACTTGATGAAAAATACAATGTGAACGAGACGAAATAGCTTCGTTACGAAAAACCCTCCCAGGAGAAATAGTTCTAATAGGCGGCTTGTTGTTTTCCATATAACGAACCTGTACGGATGAGGTATGTGTACGTAACAAAACATCCGGATTTGTCTGAATAAAAAACGTATCCTGCATATCACGAGCAGGATGGTATTCTGGTAAATTTAATGCGGTAAAATTATGCCAATCGTCTTCTATTTCTGGTCCTTCAGACACATTGAAACCAATGGTTGAAAAAACATCTAAAATTTGATTTTTCACTAAAGAAATAGGATGACGCGAGCCAACATGAATAGGATTTCCAGGTCGAGATAAATCGCCAAACATATGTACAGCTTCTGTTTTAGAATCCATAACCTCCTGAATGGTTTTTACTTTCTCTTCTGCCGTATTTTTCAACTCATTAATTACCTGACCAAATTCTTTCTTTTGTTCGTTAGGTACGTTTTTGAATTCGGCAAAAAAATCTTTTAGTAAACCCTTACTTCCTAAGTACTTAATGCGAAATTCTTCTAAAGTAATTTTGTCTTCAGTTTGGAAAGCTTTAGCTTCTTCAATATGTTGTTTTATCTTATTTATCATTATAAAAAGGTAATAGTCTGCAAATTTATGTATTTTTTAGCGATTAGTGAAAAGTGATTCGAAATTAGTTTCAACTAAGCACTAATTAATGATCTCTTTTTCTAAAAAATAATTCACAATAGCGTCTTTCATTAAAACGGATTGTTCTCCAGCTTTTAGTGCTGGAAGTTCTTTTACTACTTTATAATGAGGCCAGCCCTCTTTATCAAAAAATTCAAATTCGTAATATCCATAAGGCTCTAATAGTTTACAAATAGCAATGTGCATTAAGTTTACTTTTTCGTCCTTTTTAAATTCGCAATTTATTTTGCCTAATTCCTGAACGCCAATTAAATAAATTATGGCATCTAAATCTAATACGTCACCATCGGCAAATTTTTTAGATAAAAAAGTTACTACTTTTTCCCAACGTTCTTTTAATTGTATATCTCTAGACATTTATTTTTTGTTTTTTACAAAGATAGTATTTGAGGTTTGCATTTTGTAGTTTTGTTTTTATAAAATAAATATAATTTATGGAATTTATTGATTTTGTTTTTGCCGTATTATTAGGATATAGTATATATAATGGTTTAAAAAATGGTCTTTTTGTTGAAATAGCCTCTTTCAGTTCTTTAATTGTGGGCATTTTTGTAGCGATAAAATTTTCGCATTTTGTCCGATTGGCATTAGAAGAAAAAATAAAAACCAATCCAAAATATATTGAAATTATTGCTTTTGCTATAACTTTTATTTTAGTACTTATTGCCATTCATTTATTAGCAAAATTTTTTACAAGTATCGCAAGTTTTGCCTATTTAGGTTGGCTAAATAAATTAGGAGGTGCTGTTTTTAGTATGCTAAAAACCATTTTAATGTTGGGTGTTTTGCTTAATTTACTTCAAAAAATAAATAGTAATAGTGTGTTGGTAAAGGAAGAAACCTTAAACAAATCCCTCTTTTATCAGCCCGTACAAGAAGTTTCTAAATTTATGTCGCCAAATTTAGAAAAATGGTATGATGAAGTTAAAGAACGAACAAAAGAAACACCTGCAAACGAAAAAGTTTCTGACTCTTTGAATGTAGACAAAAAGGAGTAATTAGGCATAGATTTTATTTTTCACTTACCCATTTAAAACCTACTCTCGGAATATTTTCAATAGCTAAAGTTGGAGTTTCTTTTATTATTTTTCGTAAACGAGAAATAAAAACATCCAAACTTCTGCCTAAAAAATAATCGTCCGAACCCCAAAGTTCCATCAGAATTTTTTCGCGTTTTAAAACCGTATTTGGATTGTCTAAAAACAGTTTTAGTAATTGTGCTTCGCGTTCTGTAAGCGTTGTTTTTGAAGTTTCGTTTTTGATTAAATAATTTTCGGGTTCAAAAATAAAGCCAGAAAACTCATATTTTTTTATAACTTTTTCAGTGTTTTTTTGACTTCGGTGTAAAAAAACTTCAATTTTCAAAATTAGTTCTTCAATCGAATACGGTTTCACTAAATAATCATCAGCGCCAAGTTTTAATCCTTTAATACGATCTTCTTTCATCGTTTTCGCCGATAAAAAAATAATTGGAATTTCTTGATTGCGTTTCCTTATTTCGGCTGCCAATTCAAATCCATCCATTTCAGGCATCATAATATCCGTCACTACAATATCAAATGATTGAGAATAAAAAGCGTTTAAGCCACTTTTCCCGTTACTGCAATGCACCACATCAAAATGTTGTTCTAAATTATCAACAGTTAAAAACGCAAGCGTTTCCTCGTCTTCAATATATAATACTTTCTTTTTACTCATAATCTTTATGGTTAACGATAATCGTAACTACAATTCCTTTGTCTGAATTATTCGAGATGGTAATTTTCCAACGATGTAAGTCACATATCTTTTTCACATACGACAAACCAATACCAAAACCTTCAATATTTTTGATATCTTGGCGCGACACTCTATAAAATTTATCGAATACGAAAGGTAAATCTTTAGGTGGAATTCCGCAACCGTTATCTATAATCTGAATAGAAAGTTGTTGGTTAATTTCTGCAACAACAATTTCAATTTTAGGCGATAATCCAGAATATTTCACCGCATTATCCACTAAATTAAATAGGATGTTATACATATGAAATTCATCTGCTTTTAAAACATATTTTTTTATAGTTATTACATCGATATCAATTTCCTTATCATATTTTAATTGAATATTGTCTTTTACTAGCTCTAAAACAGGCCTCAACTCAAACTTGGTTTTATCAATTAGCATTTTTTTGCTTTCGGTTTTAGCTACATATAATATTTTTTCAATATGTTCATTTAGTTTATTAGTTTGATTGACAACAATTTGATTGTATTTTTTCAGTTTCGGATTGTCTTTTATTTCGTTTTGTTCTTTAACATAATTTGATGCGATGAGAATGGACGCCAACGGTGTTTTAAATTCATGCGACATATTATTGATAAAATCTTTTTGTAATTCGGTATATTTTTTCTGTTTTAACATTAGTACAACCGAGTACACATAAATAATTAATACCAGAAACAAAACAGTAGTAAAAATCCAATATTGATTTAAGTTTTTAAAATAATTTTGTTCAATATCCGGGAATCGAATGGCAAAATAATACGTGTATTTAGGATTTTTTGTAAAACAAGTTGGGCATTTAATAGGTTCTTTTTTCCCATTACTATTGATGTGATTGCTAAACGCCATTTTATCTGAAGAGCAATTATAAACAGCATATTCAAAATCAACATCTAAATTGTTTTTTTCAAATTCTGAAATTAAATAATGTTCTAAAATGGAATTTTCAAATTCGTAGTTTACATTAACCGTAAAATAATTGCCGGACACTTTTTCTACTTGATTGGCAACTAATAATCCTGTTAAATTATCTTTATATAGTTTTTCTAAAACCTCTTGTAAGGCAAAAAATATTTTGTCTTCAGTATCTTTTTTCGCTAATTTGTGCGCGTTGTTTATCAAAAATAATTGCATAATAATAACCCCTACTATAGCAAGAAATCCAATAATTATGACAATATTAAATCGAGATAATTTCATTTGTATTTTAAATTTTTAACGATATTAAGACAAATTTTTAAGCGAAATTAATCATTAACAACTCATTAACACAATAAATAGTTAGGATTAACAACATTATTTAAAAAAATAAATACATTTGCGATGTTAATAAAAAACTAATTTAAATATAATAATTATGAAAACAGTAAAATTACTTGCAGCTGCATTATTCATGGGTTCACTTTCATTTGCTCAAACTGCTGCTCCAGCTGCAGTTTCTACTCCAGCTGCACCACAAACACCCTCTCAAATGAAATGGGAAAAAGAAACACATGAATTTGGAACTATTGAACAAGGTAAACCAGTTTCTTATGAGTTTACTTTTACAAACACTACAAACAAAGATGTTACTTTAAAAGATGTAAAAGCATCTTGTGGATGTACAGCAACTAATTACACAAAAACAGCTATTAAACCAGGTGAAAAAGGAACGGTAACTGCTACATATAATGCTGCGTCAGGCGGTGCTTTCCACAAAACAGTTACGGTAACAACTAGTGAAGAAAATACTATTCCAAAAACAATTACAATAAAAGGAACAGTTAAAGTTAATGAAGCACCTGCAGTAGCTTCGCCAGCATCAAAATAAAAAAAGATTATTTATATTTAAACCCGGTAAATATTTTTTATCGGGTTTTTTTATGGATATTTTTTTCTCGTTATTTTTAGTGGTATTTCTTGAGCCGCTTTATTTATTTTACTTGCTTAAATTAGAAAAGGCTACAACACTAAACAATAAGTTAATAGCGCGATTACATAAAAAAAGGAGTTCAAATAGAACTCCTTTTTTTGATTATTTTGCTAACACTATTTTCTTGGTTGTTTTAGAACTACCATTTTCTATAGTTATTATATAAACGCCATCAGATAAATTAGAAATAGTAACATTGTCTACAGCGGTTTTCATTTCTTTAATTGTAATTAATCTGCCTTGTATATCGTATAGCTTAACAATTGAATTATGTTCTAAATTTTGGTTTCCTAGATCAATATTTACAATTCCAGTAGTTGGATTTGGATATATTTTTAAGTTAGAAAAAGTAGTATCTTCAATAGCAAGTGGAACTTGGATGTTACAAATTTGTAGTTTTACAGAATTAATTGTTCCTCCATCACCATTATATGGGTCATCTACTGTTAATGTCCAAACCCCATCTGCATTTAATCCATTTAATGCAGTTAATGTTTGAGAAGGAATAACGCTTCCAGTTAAAGCTGGTACTGAAGTGCCACATGCAACGGCTATACCACTATCATCCATAGTGCAATTTACATTATCATTATCTCCACAAGGTTGGTCCAAAAGAGTGATTACTGGACTACCAATAGAAGCAGGCCCTGTTAGTTTAACTTTAAAATCTTGAATATACGTATGTGTTATATTTAGTGCAACATTTAAATCTCCGATAGTTAATCCTCCAGTAACTAAAATTGGAACAGAAGCTGTTGCATTTGCTGTACTTGCAATTGTTGCATTTGTAAAGTTAGTTGCAGAAAATTCATTCCCACAAGATAAAACACCAGTCTGAAAGTTATTTACAGTTGCGCTAGATACTGTTGCTGCTCCACATCTGTTTGATGGTATTACTCTCCAATAATAAGTAGTTTGTTGTGCTAAATTAGATACTATATAAGAATTTCCAATTATATCTGTGACATTTAGAATTGTAGTACCAAAAGTTGGAGAAGAAGAAACTTGTAATTGGTAAGATTCAGCATTTACATGTGCATTCCAAACCAAATTTACAGTTGTAGCTATACCAACTTGATTATTTGTTGGAGAAGAAGCTGTAATAGGTGAAAAAGTACTACTAAATATTTTTAAATTTTTATATCTTGTTTCTGTTTCTAAACCATTGTTTCCAACAATACCAACATTGTAACTACCTGGATTTCCTGCAGATAAATTTGAGATTGTTAATGTAACAGGCCCGTTTGAATTTCTAGATGATGGGGTAAATACAGCTGTTGCTCCACTTGGTAAACCAGTTGCTGAAAAATTTGTTGTGGTTGTCGTAGTGCCTGTTTGAGTATAGTTAAAAGTGTATATAGCATTTTGATTGGCGCATACTTCAAGATCATTAGAAGTAGGTATTAATGCAAAACCAGAGGTAACACCAGTAATGATTAGTGAAAAATCTTGTTTATTATTAACTAAGGTTCCTTTGTGAGTCACTGTAATAACATAATCACCAGCAGGTGGGACGTCTATTTTTACTTGCTCTACATTATCAATATTATTATCACCAAATCTAGTAGCATCAAGTGTTGGGTCTGAATCTAATTTCCAAGGATAGTAAGTTGATCCATTTCTTGTGATTCTTACGTCTAAATCGTTTACAAGCGCACGAGTTAAATCGTTAGCTCCTCTTTGACCATTATTGGCATCGCCAGGAACATCCGTCCAACAAGCAGTAGCCATCAATGGAGTAGTTCCTAAAGACTTTACTGTAATTGAGTATGTTTGCCCCTGATTAAGTTTTTCTTCAGAAATCCAAGCATTTAATCCATTTGAAGTAATTGCTTGCGCGGCTGCTTTAGCATTTAATAATCCCCAACCAAAATAAATATCTGGGCCAATACTTCCAGAATCATCTGCAGTATGACAAGCTAAGCCTTTTAAAGTAGCCGCTTTCATAAATTTTGTGGTTAAATTATTGTGATGTTGTTGTAATAGCAATAATGTACCTGCGACATTTGGGGAAGACATTGATGTTCCAGTAAGGTTAGCTGTAGCACTATTACTTCCGCTGCTTGCTGAGACTAAACCTGTTCCGTTTCCAGTTATATCCGGTTTTATTCTTCTATCATCAGTCGGTCCTTGACTGCTTGAACTATTAATTACTGGCGGAGATAAAATATCTCCAACTGAATTTACTGATACATCTAAACAATTTGCAATAACTAAATTATTTTTAGCTGTTTTATTTCCAGTAAGTTTATCAATACCAAATGATATGGGATTAGCATTATTTTGATCATCCCCAGAATTACCTGCTGATGCCACCATTAAATAATAAGGAGCTAAGTAAGCAATTTCATCCCAATTTTTTGCGTCTGAATCATAAGTACCAATATACCATGCTGGCAAAGGAGTACCATTAGAACCAGTTACTGGCACACCATAAGAGTGGTTTGATATAAGCATTCCGCCCAATAACTCATCAAGAACCTCTGTTTCATCATCTGTCCAGTTAAATGTTCTACCTGTCGCTTCATAGGCCATTCCTCTGTGTGATAAATTGGTACTATTACCAAGAACTGTTCCAGTTACGTGTGTAGCGTGTTGTGAATATGTTGTTCCACCTCCATCATCAACTGAAACTACTCTTCCTCCAAAATGATTATGCTCCGTTCTTACCGTGCCTCCATCCCACACTCTTGCAACCATTCCTTGTCCATTTAGCGTAAGCCCTAAACTTCCACCCGTGTTTAATTGTACCGTTCTAGTTGATCTTGCTGCCGCCTGATTTTCAGTAGAAAAATATATAGGATAACCATCTGGTGTTAGTTTCATTAATTGATGAAAGTTACCTTTTTCATCAGTATAACTTAAAGGAATGTTATTTTCCAGAGCATATTTATAAGCTCTTGTTCTTTCTTTTTCTTCTAAAATTTTGAATTCCTTTGCTTTGCTTTTAATTAGCGCAACATCGTAATCTTTAGTGATGTTTATAATGTCTTTTTCAGATTGAGCAAATCCAAAAAAACTTGTACATACTATGAATAGTATTAATATTTTATTTTTCATTTTATTTGTTTTTAACCAACTTTAAAGTTTTGGTAAGCAAATATATTGATTTAAGTTTTAATTTCAATATCATGGTTTTAAATTACCAAATTTTAACATTTGTTATCTATTCCATTAATTTACTTTGAATTGCATATTTTTAAAGATTTGAAAAGAAATCATTTCCTTTATCATCGGTAATAATAAATGCTGGGAAATCTTTCACGGTTATTTTACGAACGGCTTCCATGCCTAATTCTTCAAAATCTACGACTTCCACTGATAAGATGTTTTCTTTGGCTAAAATCGCCGCAGGACCACCAATCGAACCTAAATAAAATCCGCCGTATTTCTTACAAGCATTCATTACATTTTTGCTTCGGTTACCTTTCGCTAACATAATCATGCTTCCGCCAGCGGCTTGGAATTCATCTACATAAACGTCCATTCTTCCTGCAGTTGTTGGACCAAAACTTCCTGAAGGCATTCCGTCTGGTGTTTTTGCAGGTCCTGCATAATATACAGGATGATTTTTGAAATAGTCTGGCATTGGTTTTCCAGAATCTAATAATTCTTTAATTTTGGCGTGTGCTATATCACGAGCTACAATCAATGTTCCGTTTAATTTCAAACGTGTTTTGATTGGGTATTTTGATAACTCTTCTAAAATTTCTGACATCGGTTTGTTTAAATCAATTTCTACTGCTGGCTCTAAATGAGGCGCTGATGCAGGTAAAAATTGTCCTGGATTGGTTTCCAATTGTTCTAAGAAAATACCGTCTTTCGTAATTTTTCCTTTGATATTTCTATCCGCAGAGCAAGAAACGCCCATTCCAACGGGGCAAGATGCGGCATGACGTGGTAGACGAATTACTCGTACATCATGTGTTAAATATTTTCCACCAAATTGTGCGCCTATTTGACTTTCTTGACAAATAATTTGCACTCTTTTTTCCCATTCTAAATCGCGGAACGCTTGACCCGACATATTTCCAGATGTTGGTAAATTGTCATAATATCCTGCTGATGCTTTTTTGACTGTTGCTAAATTAGCTTCTGCAGAAGTTCCGCCAATTACTATAGCCAAATGGTAAGGTGGACAAGCCGCTGTTCCTAAATCCATAATGCGTTCACGAACAAATTCTTCTAAAGATTTGTCATTTAATAACGATTTTGTTTTTTGATATAAAAACGTTTTGTTGGCCGAACCACCACCTTTTGTTAAAAATAAAAACTCATACGAATTTCCCTTTTTGGCATAAATATCAATTTGAGCGGGAAGATTAGAACCTGAATTTTTTTCTTCAAACATCGAAATCGGAACAATTTGCGAATAACGAAGGTTTTTATTTTGGTACGTATTGTAAATTCCTTTCGATAACCATTCGCCATCTTCAACACCTGTGTACACGTTTTCACCTTTTTTAGCAACAACAATAGCTGTTCCAGTGTCTTGACAAGATGGCAATTGACCTTCTACGGCTACAGCTGCATTTTGTAATAAATTATACGCTACAAAACGATCGTTGTCAGTTGCTTCTGGGTCTTCGATAATGTTTCTTAATTTTTGTAAATGTGCCGAACGTAACATAAATGAAACGTCGTCCATGGCTTCTTGAGCTAATAATTCTAATCCTTTTGGATCCACCACTAAGATTTCTCTATCGCCAAGTTGTTCTATTTTTACAAAATCTGAAGTTAATTTTTTGTAGGTTGTATCGTCTTTTAAAATTGGATACGGGTCTTGATATAAAAAGTCCATTTGTTTGAGTTTTGAAGCGTAAAGTTAAGGATTTTTATTATTTTTATTTACTTGTTTTTAAAATCTTATATTTAATTCACTATATAAATAATTAGTATAATTAGACTTAAAATGGCAATAAATCCAATTCTACTTTTCCAACTTTCTTTTTTTAATTTTGAAATAGGTTTCTTGCCAAAATAGAAAATCCATTTTATTATTATTCCAATCCATTTTAATTTAAATAAAAAGAATTACCTAATGAATTCTGAAAGAAAATCGAGTAATATATCCATCTTCTAAAAAAACCAACTTGCCACTGCAATTGCAGCAATTACACAAATTAAATCTACTAATAGCATAATTCCTAAAGTATATCGCGTGTTTTTTACGTGAATACTTCCAAAATAAACTGCAATTACATAAAAAGTAGTTTCTGCACTACATTGAAAAATAGCGCTCAATCTTCCGGTTAATGAATCTACTCCAAATGTGTTCATTGCATCAATCATAAATCCTCTCGAGCCACTTGAGCTGAAAGGGCGTAACATAGCAACAGGTAAGGAATCTGTAATTTGTTTGCTTACGCCAATATTTGAAAAAACAAAAGAAATTCCGTTACTCATAATTTCAAACAAGCCGCTATTTCTAAAAAATGAAATGGCCACTAACATTCCCATTACATAAGGAAAAATAGTTACACCAGTAGTCAATCCGTTTTTGGCACCCGATACAAAAGCATCAAAAATTGTGGTTTTTTGTTCTACAAATTTCTTTTCTTTAGTAAAAGCATAAAGTAATGTACTTCCAATAATTGCAATTAACATTAATCCAGATAAATTAGAAGTAAAGAAGTTTTTTTCTATTAAATTTAATCCGTTAACATAAAACAAAAGCCCAGTAATTCCGGCAATTATACTCATTAATCCAACGATTAAAGTAGCGCTTTTAAAGTTTATTTTCTGTTTGATTCCTACAATCAACAAGGCAGCAATGGTGCCTATAAACGAGGTGATGATACAAGGCAACATAACATCTGCAGGATTTTCAGCATTTGCTGCTGCACGATAACCAATAATAGATGTTGGAATCAAAGTTAACCCTGCTGCGTGCAAACACATAAACATAATTTGAGCATCGCTTGCCTTATCTTTGTCTGGATTAAGCGTTTGTAGGCTTTCCATAGCTTTTAATCCGAAAGGCGTAGCGGCTGAATCTAATCCTAAAAAATTAGCAGCAAAGTTTAACGTCATGTAAGAAACCGATTCGTGATTTTTAGGCACGGAAGGAAATATTTGCGAGAAAAACGGACTTAGTTTTTTGGCTAATTTTTCAGAAGCCCCAGAAATAATTAACAATTCCATTAATCCACAAAAGAAAGCCAAATAGGCCATAAGAGGCAGAATAATATCAAATAAACTGGTTTTACAAGTGGGTAGTAATCCATCTGATTTTTGTGTGCCACTGTATATTTTTACCGTTTGATTTTTATAAACGTAAGTTGTGTCTTGATTTAATGTATCTCTGTTTATGGTAAACGTTTTTTCTGCCGATTTTTGAATACTATCTTTAATAAAAACAGGGATTTCGTTTAAAAATTTTTCCGAAATTAAAATAGGATCATCTTTTTTTCCATTTAATACATAATCTACAGAATACGTGTTTCCTGCAAATAAACTTACTATAATAAACACTATAGAAGAAATAAAAATAGTCAACCAAAATCTACTTAATACCATCTTGTATTTTTTTTGTAAATGTATGATTTTATAAGATAAAAAAAAACCGTTCCAATTGATTTTGGAACGGTTTAGAATTTTAAATTTCTAAAGAATTAGAATCTGTAGGCAACTGTAAAATTATAAGTTCTTCCAAATCCAAAGAATACTTGGTTTGCATCAGCAACACCATTCCAAGTTCTCCCATTAGATTCATATGTTCCTAATGAAGCGTTAGAACTACTTACATTATCAGAAGCAAAAATATTTGTTCTAGATTCAGCTATGTAAACAGTGTCTAAAACGTTATTCATATTAAATCTGAAGTTTACAGAATTTTGTTTGTCTTTACCAACTAACATTTTATAAGAGAATCCTAAATCCATCAAACCGTAAGATGGTAACTCTAAAGAACCTTTATTAATTTCAGTTGTAAATTTAGAAGGATCAATTGAAGCATATAATCTATCTACATATCTGTAGTTTGCGTCTAATTTAACTCTAGTTAAAACTTCGTATGAAAATCCTAATGACGCTGTAGTTTGAGCAGCATCACCAACTTTTACGTTATCTAAATATAATGTTGAACCATTTCCAATTTGAGTATTATTAATATCAAATCTATTAGAAGTAACATTATTTTTATAATACCAATTACCATATGAAAACATACCATTAATGTTTAATTTAGGCAAAGGTTTTACAGTAAATTCTAATTCAACACCATCATGAACTTGTTGAATTCCTGCAAAATCATAGTATCCACCAACATTTGTTGAAGCAGCATCAGAGTTTCTTTGGTATCTATCTTTCCAAGTAGTATGATAAATATTTAAATTAGCATTAAATTTTGACGATTTAAACCCATAACCCGCTTCTAAACCTAATATTTTTTCATTAGTTAAATTTTCATTAACAATTGATTTGTTATTAGGATAAACAGCATTAAAAAATGGTTGTTTCGAATAGTATCCTGCATTTACAAACACATTATTTTTTGCATCAAAGTTATAGTTAGCACCACCCTTAATATTACCTCCGATTAAATTTTTATAATCTGTTTTGTATAATGGGTTTGATTCTAAATATAAAAACGTATCTTCTCTTTTAAAACCTTGTTGAGAAACGGAACCTTGAATAAAAGCAGATAACTTTTCAGATGAATATTCTAACTGAGTAAATGCGCCTAACCATCTTACATATCCATTGTTATTATATTCAATTTTTTCTTGATTTTTGATATTAGTAAATGGATTTAAACTAGGAGATGCTGAATAAGTTTGATATAAACTTCTGCCAGGATTATTAATATCTGTATTATCAAAATATACGTCTGCACCTAATCTATCATTTATGTTTCTGAAGTGATACCCAATATAAGTTCTAGCATCTACACCAAAATCAAGCGTTAACTTTTCAGTTAATTTAGTGTTTAAATTGATAACACCTCCATACCAGTCATGCGAATTTATTGAGGCTCTTCTGGTGAAACCAGTGGATCTATTTGTTACATATTCACCATTAGAATTTGGTGATAAATCTGTTCCAATGTTTGTAGTACTGATACCAGAAGGGAAAGAATAATTTCCTTGATTAAATGCTACAAAATCATCAAAAGGCACTAAACCGTCTGCTGTTTTAAATGCAAATGGAGACTTTCCAATATTTCCTGTTCCTCCACCACGGCCCCATGAACCATATAATACAGATGATAATTTCATTTTGTCAGAAATTTTGTAATCCCAATTAAATGACATTATTGGTTTATGATAGAAATTTCTTGCCCAAGAATATTCTTCACCATTTAAATAACCCCAATCTGAGTTATATTTGATGTTTGGTTCTCCATTAGTTCCATATTGTTTATATGAAGTAATTGTGTTTGCAAAAGATCTTTGGTTATGCCATTGTGGAGCACCTGTAAAGGTAAATTGAAAATCATGTTTGTCATTCAATTCATAACCTAAAGCAATAAAGTAATTATGTCCTTCAAATTTAGTTCCATCTACATATCCATCTCCAGTTGTTCTTGACATTAAAAATGAAGCTGATAATCCATTTTCCATTTTCCCTGTATTGTAAGAAAATTGGTTTTTCAAATAGTCATCATTACCAAATGAAGAAGCAAATACACCACCTTCTTTTTGATCAGATGATTTTGTAATCACATTTATAGTTCCTCCAACAGAAGAAATAGCTAATTTAGAAGACCCTAAACCTCTTTGTACTTGCATAGCACTTGTTACATCAGAAAGTCCAGCCCAGTTACTCCAGTATACCGCACTATTTTCCATGTCATTAACAGGAACCCCGTTAATTAAAACCGCAATATTTCTTTGGTCAAATCCACGAATATTTACTCTTGAATCTCCAAATCCACCACCAGATTTTGTAGCATACACAGAAGGTGTGTTGTTTAACATTTCAGGAAACTCTTGATTTCCTAATTTTTCTTGAATTTCAGCAGCTTTAATCGTAGAAACCGCTACAGGTGTTTTTCTGCTTTTCGCGATATCTACTGTTGTAGATTTTACTACTACTTCTTCAATTTCTGAAGTACTTAATACTAAAGAAATTGTTCCTAAATCTTGATTTCCAGCAAATGATACTGATGAAACTTCAAATCCAAGAAAAGAAACAACAATTGTTCCTGCGTTTTCTTTAGTAACAATTTTAAAACTTCCATCGTCTGAAGTTTTTACTGTTGTTGCATTTCCTTTAACACTCACAATAGCATTTGCTAAAGGATTGTTAGCGTTGTCAGTAACTTTACCTGTTACGGTAGACTGAGCAAATACCATTGATGAAGACATCAATAATAAGGTTAAAAACCAATAAATGTGCTTTTTCATGTTTTGTTAGTTATTTATTTTTGACAAAATTATAAAAAAAATAACAAATAGCATTAAGAAAACATTAACATTTTTTTATTTTAAATACATAGCTAATAATGATTTAGTGGAACTATCATGATTTGTAATGCTTCCGCTTTCTATTTCACTTAAAATTGAGTTGGCTAATTGCTTCCCAAGTTCAACACCCCATTGGTCATAACTATAGATATTCCAGATAATTCCTTGTACAAAAATTTTATGTTCGTACATGGCTACTAATGCGCCTAAACTTTCTGGTGTTAATTTTTTTATTAATAAAGTATTGGTTGGTTTGTTTCCTTCAAAAACTTTAAAAGGGATTAAATGTGCTACTTCTGCTTCTTTTTTACCTTGTGCTATAAATTCAGAAAGTACTTGTTCACGAGATTTTCCTTTTAATAAGGCTTCTGTTTGCGCAAAAAAGTTAGACATTAATTTGTTATGATGGTCTTTTTCGCCATAAAGCGGTTCAATAAAACCAATAAAATCTGTTGGAATTAGTTTAGTTCCTTGATGAATTAATTGAAAAAAAGCGTGTTGCGAATTGGTTCCGGGCTCGCCCCAAACGATTGTCCCTGTTTCATAATTTACAGGTTTTCCATTTCTAGCAATAGATTTTCCGTTGCTTTCCATGATGCCTTGTTGTAAATAAGGTGCTAGTTTTTGTAAATATTGCGTATATGGAATTAGTGCTTCTGTTTCGGCACCAAAGAAATTATTATGCCAAATACTTAATAATGCTAATACTACTGGAATGTTATTTTCAAATGGCGTGTTTGCAAAATGCACATCCATTTTATTGGCGCCTTTTAATAATTGATTAAAATTATCGTACCCAACAGCTAAACTTATAGTTAAACCAACGGCACTCCATAATGAAAATCTTCCGCCAACCCAATCCCACATAGGAAAAATATTTTCGGGTGCTATACCAAAGTTGGTTACGTTTTGTAAATTTGTAGAAACAGCTACAAAATGTTTGGCAATATCTTTTTCTGTAGCGTATTTCAAAAACCATTTTTTTACAGTTTCCGAATTGGTTAAGGTTTCCTGTGTAGTAAATGTTTTTGAAACGATTACAAATAAAGTAGTTTCTGGATTTATTTTTTTTAGTATTTCTTGCACATGGTCGCCATCTACATTAGAAATAAAATGTGTATTTAAATTGTTTTTATAAAATTGTAAGGCTTCTACAATCATCGCTGGGCCTAAATCTGAACCACCAATTCCAATATTCACCACATCGGTAAATGGTTTTCCAGAATATCCTTTTGCTTCACCTGAAACAATATAATTTGTAAAATCTTTTATTTTGTTTTTCGTGTCATAAATTTCAGGAATTACATTTTTTCCTTCAAACAAAACCACATCGTTTTCATTAGCGCGTAATGCCGTATGAAGCACGGCTCTGTCTTCGGTTTCGTTTATTTTTTCTCCCGAAAGATACTTTGAAATGGCGTCTGGCAAACCTACTTCATTTGCTAATTCTATGAGTAATTGTATGGTTTCTTCAGTCCAATTATTTTTTGAAAAATCTACATAAAAATCATTCCATTCTATTTTGAATTTTTCTGCTCTTTTGGCATCATTTTGAAACAAATCTTGAATAGATTGCTTTTCAATTTCTGAAAAATGAGAAGTTAATTTTTGCCAAGCTTTTGTTTCCGTTGGATTGATATGTTGTAATTTCATGATAAATTGTTTATTCTTTAAATGTTTTGGATGTTGTGACGTCTAATTCTTTTTTTAGCGGTGCAATGGCTGCTAAATATTTTGTTTTTTGTTTTTTTGTCATCGGTTCCGAAGTTGGTAATTTTAAACGTAAAGGATCTACTTGTACGCCATTTTTCCAAAATCGATAGCACACATGAGGTCCTGTAGCTAAACCTGTACTTCCCACTTTTCCAATAATTTGTCCTTGCGTTACCGATTGTCCTCTACGAACTAAAATTTTCGACATGTGTAGGTATTGAGTAGCGTATTGTCCGTTGTGTTTTACTTTTACAAAATTTCCGTTTCCAGAAGTATATCCTGTGGCTTCTACAACTCCTGAGGCGGTTGTTTTTATAGGTGTTCCATGTGGTGCGGCATAATCTGTTCCATTATGTGCTTTCCAAGTAAATTGTACGGGATGAAATCGTCGAGCTGTAAATTTTGAGGTTAATTTGAAAAAGGATAAAGGCGCTTTTAAAAACATACTTTTAGCTCCCGAAGCTTTTTCGTCATAATATTCAACTTTTTTTTGATTCTCATTTAATTTATAAGGGAAAGCATATATTTTTTTTCCTTTATATTCAAAATAAGACGCTTCTACTTCGTCTACTCCTAAATATTCTCCGTTTTCAAAATATTTTTCTTTGATGGTTACGGCAAATTTATCTCCTTTTTTTAGCTTGAAAAAGTCGATGGAATATTTATAAATTTGTGCTAATTCGTTTGCTAAATCAGCGCTAACTCCTTTTCTTGATAAAGTTTCCGATAAAGATCCGTCCAACTCTGCCGCAATAGTTCTTCTTTTAATAATGGTAGGACGTTTTTTTATTTCTACACGAATAGAATCTCTTAAGTCGACCACTAAAAAACTGGTTTTGTCTTGCACATATACTAAAGCTTTTAAATTTTTCTTGTTTTTTTTATCGGAAAATGTTAGAAAAGCTTTACCTGCTCGAATGTTTTTTATATTGAAAGAATCTTTAATTTTTTCAGTAACATCAAATGTTTTTAAACTGTCGGGTAATGTGTACGCTTCTAAAATAGTACTAAACGTATCACCAGATTGTAAGGTATCTTCTACCACAGAAAAATCATTAAAAGTAAATCCGTATTTTTTAATTATTGGAACTTTTTTTGCGATTTTTGCTGAAGATTTACTGTCTTTTTCTTTGTTTTGACAGGAAAACGTAAGCAGTAGTAAAGCGTATAATATGTATTTCAAATCTTGGTTTTTAATTATTCTCCCCAGTTTTTTAATTCTTCTTCACTCCAAAGTTCTGGAAAGAAAATACGTTTTTGGTATTTTGGTAGCATATATTTTTTCCAATCACTTCCGCCTGTGGCTTCATGATTTCCGGGAACGCTTTCAATGTATTTTTTTGCAGCATTAAAATGACCCATCACCCAAGTAATGTTTACAGTTTTGTCGTAATGACGCATAGCGGCTACTAGTTCTGGATTTTTTTTGTCGTTTTCTGGTAATTGTTTAAATTTTTGCCAAAGATTTATGGTGTTGTATTCTTCCATAAAAGATAAAAATTCTTTTTTATATTTTCGTTCAAATTCGCTTAACAAATATGATTTTTCTCCTGTTTGATGATCTTTTCCTGCAGCTTGCCAATACAAATGTTCTAACGCGTGCGTGTAAGAAGTGTTTCTATCAATGGTTGCTCTAAAACGAAAATCGATTAAATTAATCAAATCGGTTGATGCAAATTCAATCATTCTGTATTGCGCACTTTGGAAACCACTTGCGGGTGTTAACGTATTTCTGAATTTTAAATATTGTTCAGGTTCCATGCCTTCTTTCATAATATCAAAAGAAGTGGTTAACATATCAAAATAGCGGCTAATTCTGTTTAATCTTTCTGTAAAAAACGTGGTACTTGGTTTTTCATTATGGCACACTTGATCCATTTCCCAAAGTATCATTTTAAATAACAATTCATTTACCTGATGATACATAATAAACACCATTTCATCTGGTAGGGTAGAACGCTGAATTTGTAAATTTAAAAGCGCATCGGTTTGAATGTAATCCCAATACGTTATTGGTTTTGCCCAAAGTAATCCTTCTAAATGGGTTTCGGTTTTTTGATTTATTTTTCCGAACTTCTCATCTAATTGTTCGATTTTTGTTGAAATAGTATCTTGCAAAATAAGTATTATTTAAAATTTATCGGATGTTTTAATCCTTTGTACTGATCAATATCTGCTTTTATAGAACCAACTGCTAAACTGGCTTTTACTCGGATTGGAATTTTATTCTTGTCATCTGATATCCAAACAGTTAAACTCTCTTCTTCCTTAAAAACTCGCCCTGCTTGCACTAGAGGTTTAAAAACCATACAGGTTATTTCCCCAAATTTAGAATTAATATTTTCTCTACCAATAAATTTTAGTTTAAATTTAGTAGTTTCTTCATCAAAAAACATATCTATTGTTATGGATTCGCCAACAACTAATTTTTCAATTTTTGGATGGTTTCTTAAATAATAAAAAGAAGAAACAATATCTTGAACATTTTCAGGGACATTATATGTTTTTTCGGTTTTATTTTTGAAGTCTTTTACTAAAACGGTATGGTTATTTTGATTAAAATAGCCTTGCTGGTTTTTTGTATACCCTCCTTCATTGATATTTCTAACAAAAACGTATGGTTTATTTGTTTCTTTATTAAAGTAGCTTTCATAGTTGTCTACAACTTTAAACATCATTTTTGTCATACCACTAGTATATCCTTTACCTATGACATGGTGCATTTTTTTTCCGTTAAGTTCTGCATCTTTTACTTCTAATGTGGCGTAACCAGCATTAATAAGTCCGTAATGTATTCTTAACTTAAAAAATTCTCCAATAGAATAAGAATCTTTTTCCTCTGTAATAAAAGAGTTTGAGAGGACAAACACCGTTAAAAGTAAGATTATTCTTTTCATTTTGTATGGTTTTCTTTGAAGAATACAATTATTGTTCCAAAGTTACAAAAAACAAAAAACCCAGTCAAAATAAATGACTGAGTTTTTATGTTTTAACCAACCAAAAACTATAAATTATGAAAACTTATACGCAATATGAGTCTACTACCTCTCAATTGCTCTGCAAAGATATGTTAAGAATTTAAATTTTATTTAATAAAAAATCAACTTTAACACTTTTAACAGAAAAAATCGCAAGAAAAGTGGTTAAAATTTAACAAAACAAAAAAATAACCTACTTTTTTTATGTATTTGACAATCCTATTTTTAACTAATTGGTTTTTAATGATTTAAATTTGGTATGTTTTAATTAAAAAAGCAGCTGTTGTAGCTGCTTTTTATTTTTATAATGTTCCTCTTAAAGCTTGTTCTCTTTCTATAGATTCGAAAAGGGCTTTAAAGTTTCCTGCTCCAAAACCTTTTGCGCCCATTCTTTGAATAACTTCGAAGAATAGTGTTGGTCGGTCTTCAATAGGTTTTGTGAAAATTTGTAATAAATAGCCTTCTTCATCGGCATCAATCATAATACCTAATTTTTGAAGCTCGTTGATGTCCTCTTTAAATTTAGACATGTGATCTTTTAATCTTTCTGGAATGGCATCATAATATGCTTGAGGTGGCGTACTTAAAAATTCGATTCCACGAGAACGCATATCGGCAACGGTAGTAATAATGTCATCTGTTGCAACTGCTATATGTTGCACGCCTTCGCCTTCATAGAAATCTAAATATTCTTCAATTTGAGAACGTTTTTTTCCATTAGCCGGTTCGTTAATTGGAAACTTGATTCTTCCGTTTCCGTTACTCATTACTTTTGACATTAATGCCGAATATTCAGTAGTAATTTGTTTGTCATCAAAAGAAAGGAAATTCACAAATCCCATCACATCTTCAAACCATTTTACGGCTTCATTCATTCTGTTCCAGCCGGTATTTCCAACCATGTGGTCAATAAATTTTAGTCCAACTGGTTTTGGGTTATAATCCGATTTCCATTCTTGATAACCTGGCATAAAAATTCCATTGTAATTTTTACGTTCTACAAAAACAAATACGGTTTCTCCATATGCGCCATAAATTCCTGCACGAACTACCTCACCATTTTCATCTTTTTCAACAACTGGCTCAAAATAAGGTTTTGCACCTCGTTTTGTAGTTTCTTCAAACGATTTTCTGGCATCTTCTACCCAAAGTGCAATAACTTTAACGCCGTCTCCATGTTTTTTAACGTGTTCCCCAATTGGTGAATTACTGTTTAAAGCGGTTGTTAGTACTAAACGAATTTTATCTTGTTTTAAAACATAAGACGCTCTGTCTTTTACACCAGTTTCTAAACCTGCATACGCTAAGGATTGAAAACCGAAAGCTGTTTTATAGAAATGCGCAGCTTGTTTGGCATTACCCACATAAAATTCTACATAATCTGTCCCTAATAAAGGCAAGAAATCTTGTGCGCCTTCAAATATTTTTTCTAAGCCGTATTCGACTGATTTTAAATCGTTATTCATAATTTTTTATTTATTGGTAAAAAATAATTACCTAAGAGTTGTGTTTTAATTTTATTCCACCCAAGATTTGTAGTATTGACCATCGTCTATTCCCATTGCTGCTTCCGTAACCATTAATGGACGAAATGTATCAACCATAACAGCTAATTCTTTAGTTTCGGTATGACCAATACTTCTCTCCATAGCTCCTGGTGCAGGTCCGTGAGGAATTCCTTTTGGATGTAAAGTGATATGCCCTTGTTCGATATTGTTTCTACTCATGAAATCACCATCAACATAGTACAACACTTCATCAGAATCAATATTGCTATGATTATAAGGAGCAGGAATTGATTTTGGATGATAATCATACAATCTTGGCACAAAAGAGCATACTACAAATGTAGCTGTTTCAAATGTTTGATGAATTGGCGGCGGTAAATGCACACGTCCTGTAATAGGTTCAAAATTGTGAATTGAAAATCCGTATGGGAAATTATATCCGTCCCAACCTATAACATCAAATGGATGAGTTGCATAAACTACTTCGTGCATCATGCCTTCTTTTTTGATTTTAATTAAGAAATCACCTTTTTCGTCATAGGTTTCTATTTCGGAAGGTAATTTAAAATCTCTTTCGCAAAATGGTGAATGTTCTAAATGTTGACCCGATTCGTTTTTATATCTTTTTGGGGTATAAAAAGGGGCGTAAGATTCTACATAAAATAAGCGATTATCATCTGAATTGAAATCAATTTGATAAATAATTCCACGTGGAATAATTAAGTAATCGCCATATTCAAAATCAATATTTCCCATCATGGTTCTTAATTTTCCTGAACCTTTATGTATGAATATCATCTCGTCTGCATCTGCATTTTTATAAAAATAACTGCGTAAAGATTTTTTTGGTGCGGCTAATCCGATAATACAATCTTTATTAACAAGCATGTCTTTTCTGCTTTCTAAAAAATCGTCAGCGGGTTGTAATTCAAAACCTTTTAATAACAGCGATTTAATGTTCTTGCCAATAGCAATTTTTGGTTCAACAGAATACGATTTAGTAATTTCTTTAACCTGTGTTGGTCTGTGAACATGGTATAGTAATGAAGAATGTCCATGAAATCCTTCGGTACCAAAAAGTTGTTCATAGTATAATCCGCCGTTTGGTTTTTCAAACTGGATGTGTCGTTTGTGAGGGATTTCTCCTAATTTATGATATATAGGCATTTCTTTAGGTTTAAAAGTTATAGGTTTAAAAGTATTTTACGATACTTTTTTATTAAAACAAAAAGAGGTATGCTCACTCAGGATTTCTCTTGATGAGGAATTTCAAATGGGCTAATAATCCGTTCCAATTTTTCATAACACAAATATCGTAAAAATATATTATTAAAAAAAACGACTTCAATTTGAAGTCGTTTTTTTTAATTATTTTCTTTCGTTATCTAATCTTTCAAATTCTTCAGGATTATTAAGTTTTGCGTTTCGTTTTCCATATAAGAAATACACCAAAATACCTAAAGCACCCCAGATAATAAATGTATGCCACGTTTCTTCTCTAACAAAAGTCATTAACCCAATGTTAAAAGCTACACCAAGAGTACCAACAATGTATACAGCAGGGGTTTTGTAAGGTCTGTCTAATTCTGGTTTTTTATATCTTAAAATCATTACCGCTATACAAACCATAGCAAAAGCCAGTAAAGTACCCATTGAACACATTTCAGAAACTTTATTTATAGGCGTAACTGCTGCAACAATAGAAATAATTGCACCAATTAGTATGGTAGATTTATGTGGAGTTAAAAATCTAGGATGTAATTCTTTAAAGAAATTTGGTAACAAGCCATCTTTAGCCATACCTAAAAAAATACGAGTTTGACCTAACATCATTACTAACATTACGCTCATTAAACCTGCTGTTGCAGCAATTGTAATTAGTAATGTAGCCCATTTTAATCCAACACCACTAAATGCTGATGCAACTGGAGCTGTAACGTCTAACTGATCAAAACGTACCATACCCGTTAGTACAAGTGAAACTAAAATGTAAAGTACAGTACAAATAACTAATGATGCAATAATTGCAAATGGTACATCTTTTTTTGGATTTATAGCTTCTCCTGCTTGAGTTGATACAGCATCAAAACCGATGTATGCAAAAAATACAATTGTAGCTGCAGTTAATACTCCGCCTAATCCAAAGTTAACTTTTTCTACACCGTCAACTATTGTTGTTGTTTCAGTTGGAATAAAAGGTTGCCAGTTTTCAACATCAACATAAAAAGCACCTACAATAATTACAAAAAGCACAACTGCTATTTTAACAACAACTATGATATTATTTGTTTTGGCAGCTTCTTTAATTCCTTTTACTAGAATGGCAGTTATAACCCATGTAATTAATAGTGCGGGTAAATTGAAAACTAATCCAGAAAGATCAATTGATGAATAATGTTCTGAAAATTTCGCAACACCTTCACCTGTAGCAAAATTTTTAAAATCTTTTAATGTAGTTAAACTTTTAAAAGCTGATGCAAATTCAGCGTTTGCAAAATTGGATTTAATTTGATCAAAAGTAGCTGAAGCATGAGTAGCTAAGTATTCTTTAACAGCATCAACGGCTTTAGCATTGTTTAATTTTTCTGTAGCGGTTACTTTATCAGATAATAATCCCAAGGGTAATTTTATATGAAATAGCCCAAGTAGTTTGGAAAAATAACCACTCCAAGCAACAGCTACAGTTGTGGCACCCATCATGTATTCTAGAATTAAATTCCAACCAATAAACCATGCGAAAATTTCTCCTATAGTTCCATAAGCGTACGCATAAGCAGATCCTTCAACTGGAAGCACTGAAGCAAATTCGGCATAACATAACGAAGCAAATAAACATCCTACACCCGCAATAACAAAAGATAATGCTAATGCTGGTCCTGCATAATCATGAGCAGCAATACCGGTTAAGGTAAAAATTCCTCCACCAATAATAGCTCCAATTCCCAATGAGGTTAACCCCCATTTTGTTAGGACACGTTTTAATTCGCTTTTTTTCATATCAGCTTCAAATGCTGACACTGGTTTAACTCTCCAAATAGACATAAAGTAATAATTTTTAGTTGCTTCAAATATAGGATTTTTTCGATTAAATATCCAAATCAAAAAAAATATTTAAAAAACGAAGCCAAGATTTACCCAAAAAGCAGAAAAATTTGATTCGGGTGACCACGTGTATTTTATTTCAACGGGTCCTATTAAAGTTTCTAATCCATAACCCAGACCAAACCCAGTATATGAGGGTTTGTTAAACCAGGTTTTTGTGGCATTAAAAATAAAATCACCAACTATCGAAGCATTATAGGTTAAGTTTATGTGATTTTTTTTATAAAATTCGAAATCAAAATTCCCACTAGTTTTTATGTATGAATTCCCACTAATACTTAAAAAATCATATCCATAAAAAGGACGAATGTTGTTATTATCTCTAAATCCGGTTCCTCCTAAGGCAAAATCGAAATAAGGTAAAGTGGAATGTCCAATTTTGAAACCCACTTCATTTTGAAAAGTAAATGAGAAATTTTTAAATGGAGAAAAAGCAATAGCCATATCTGTTTTTGAAATTGAAAATTTTGAAAATTGATTGGTGTAGTCCGATGAATTAAAATAATAATTAAAATCACTCTTTAAGTACCATCCTTTTTTTGGAAAAAATTTATCATCAAAAGTATCGTAATTTAAATACCCCAACAAAGATAAATAATTACTGTTTTCAATTGTTTTATTGGCTTTAATTAAATTATCAGATTTTAATACTAAGTTTTGAAACTCTAACCCTCCACCAATATTAAATTTTCTTAAAAAAACAGTTTGAAGAAACACTTTTGTAGTAATACTTGAATAATCTAAATTAATTTTTTCAAATGCATTAGTTAAATATTTTTGAGTTCCAAAAGCTGAATTAACATTCTTATTGAATGTATTTAAACTAGAATTAATTCCAAAACTAAAATAATAGCCATTATCAATTAAGTAATTAAAATCGTACCTAAAATTATCGCCAAAAATTAAATCTAAAGAGACCATGTCGTTTTTAGAAATAATTTTCTTTTGGGTAATATTAATTAAAGCCCCACTTTTATATAATTCATCATAATGAAGTGCAAATTTTAATAAAGTATTTATTTTGTTTTCTCTTAAACTTATAAAAATATCTTTCTCGTTAAATTGATATTTTATTGCACTAAAGTTTTGCGTATTGCTTAAGTTTTGAATGCCATTTTGAAAATCTTCAAAACTTATTTTTGTGTTTGGTTTAAATCGTAATTTTCCTAAAACATACGCTCGTGTATAATTTTTTAGTTCTGTAAAACCAATATTTCCAATAAAAATGGAATCTTTAACAAGTTTTAATTCTGGTTTTATATATGTTTTATTTTCAAATTTTTGTAGTTCGGTTAAAAAAATTCTTGTAGCAAATTCTCCGTTTTCTATAATTTTTTTACCGTTTTCGAAGGACAAAACAGAATACCCTTTAATTTCTGGTTTAATATAAATATTCGTAAGTTTTTGCTTGTTTTTCATTTGAGAAAGCGTGTAAAAATTCGAAATTTGTCCAAAAATAGTTGTGATGCCTTGTAACTCTTTCCTGTCTTTTAAGTTCTCCTGAACATCCACACCTATAATAAATTCGGCGCCTAATTCTTTAAGTTTTTCAACGGGATAATTATTAGTTACCCCTCCATCTACTAGTAATCGACCTTCAATTTCTATTGGATAGAAAATACTTGGAACAGAACTACTTGCAACTAAAGCTTGAGGAAAAATTCCTTTATTTAAGATTATTTCTTCTCCAGTTTCAATATCTGTAGCCATACAGAAAAACGGAATTGGTAATTTTTTGAAATCTCTCGTATTTCTTACGTGATAGGTTAATTTCGATAAAAAATGATAATTATAAAAACCTTTTGAAAGTGCATTTGGGGTTTCTAATTTTAAATTTTTAAAAGGCAAGGATAGCGCGTAAATATCATCGCTTCTTTTATTAAAAAGTAATTTAGATTTTCTTGGAATATTGTCTTGAACTAAATCGTCAATGTTTAAGGTTTTAAATATAGAATCTAATTGTTTACCAGTATAACCTGACGCGTACAAACCTCCAACGATAGCGCCCATACTGGTTCCTCCAATATAATCGACTTTAATTCCTAATGAATCTATTACTTTTAGTACGCCAATATGCGCCAACCCTTTTGCACCACCTCCTGAAAGCACTAAGCCAATTTTTGGTTTTTTAATGCTGTCTTGTGCTATTGCGTTAAAAGGCAAAAGTAAAAGGATAAAAGTAAAAAGTATAAAACGAGAAATTGTACCACGAATGTGATATTCTTTTTTCTTTATTATTTTCACTATTCTCTTAAACATGCGTTATTCTTTTTTGTAAAAGTCGGAAATTTTTTTTGCTTTTGAAAGTCCAATTACTGAAGAAATTTCAGATTCTGTTGCCTCTTTTATTCTTTTTACACTTTTAAAGTGTGAAATTAAGGTTATCATTGTTTTTTCTCCAATTCCAGGAATTGTTTCTACGGAAGAATTTAATGCCGACTTACTTCTTTTGTCGCGATGATGTGTAATTCCAAATCGATGCGCTTCGTTTCGTAATTGTTGAATTATTTTAAGGGTTTCCGATTTCTTATCCAAATATAAAGGAATCGGATCATCTGGATAAAACAATTCCTCTAATCGTTTTGCAATACCAATAATGGCAATTTTACCACGCAAACCTAAATCTTCTAGACTTTTTAATGCTGAAGACAGTTGCCCTTTTCCTCCATCAATAATAATAAGTTGTGGTAGCGATTGATTTTCATCTAAAAGTCTTTTATATCTTCTATACACCACTTCTTCCATCGAAGCGAAATCATTTGGGCCTTCAACAGTTTTTATGTTGAAATGTCTGTAGTCTTTTTTGCTGGCTTTCCCATCTTTAAAAACCACACAGGCTGATACAGGATTTGTTCCTTGAATATTAGAATTATCAAAGCATTCAATATGTCTAGGTTCTACAGAAAGACGTAAATCTTTTTGCATTTGTGCCATAATTCGGTTTGTATGTCGGTCTGGATCTACAATTTTAATTTGTTTTAATTGGTCTAATCTGTAATATTTTGCGTTTCGTTCAGATAGGTTTAAAATCTCTTTTTTATCTCCTAATTTAGGAACAGTCACTCTAATTTTATCGCCTAAATCAATTTCAAGAGGCACTACTATTTCTGTTGAGGTTAAAAAGAATCGCGCTCTTATTTCTACAACAGCTAATTCTAGTAATTCTTGATTGGTTTCATCTAGTTTTTTCTTTAATTCTAAGGTGTGCGAGCGAATAATCGCACCATGAGAAATTTGTAAAAAATTCACATACGCCATGGTTTCATCAGAAATAATGGAAAACACATCAATATTGGTAATTTTTGGATTTATAATCGTCGATTTAGCCTGATAATTTTCTAAAACTTCAATTTTTTCTTTAATTTTTTGGGCTTCTTCAAACTTCATTTCTGAGGCTAAAAGAGTCATATGGTATTTAAAATCTTTTAGACTTTCTTTAAAATTACCTTTTAAAATTTCTCGAATAGCCGTAATTTGTTTTTGATAATTTTCTTGCGTTTCGTAGCCTTCACAACCGCCTTTACAATTTCCAATATGGTATTCTAAGCAGACTTTATATTTCTCAGCTCTAATGTTTGCTTGTGATAAATCAAAATTACAGGTTCGTAAAGGATATAATTCTCTAATTAATTCTAATAACGTATTTACTGTTTTAAAACTAGTGTAAGGGCCAAAATATTCCGAGCCATCTTTTATCATTTTTCGAGTAGAAAACACTCTTGGGAACGCTTCTTTTTTGATGCAAATCCAAGGATACGTTTTGTCATCACGAAGCAGCACATTATATCTTGGCTGTAGTGTTTTAATAAGATTGTTTTCTAACAATAACGCATCAGTTTCTGTAGGAACTACAATATGTTTGATAGTAACAATTTTTTTTACAAGTACCGATGTTTTAAAATTATCGTGGTTTTTTGTAAAATAAGATTGTACGCGTTTTTTTAAATTTTTCGCTTTTCCAACGTACAAAATCTTATTGTCTTTGTCGTAATACTGATACACACCAGGATTATCAGGTAAAGTTTGAATTTGTAGTTCGAGTGGCGTCATTTGAAGTAAACAGTATTCAGTTTTAGTATTCAGTAATTTGACTTGAGTAAGTCTTACAAAAATAGCAAAAAACAATTGATTTAGCATAAAGTAAATTTTTATTACTTTAGCAAAAAGTAAAACACGTGATGCACAAGGAAATTACTATTTTTAACGAAACTATTTTGCCAGGAAAGAGTAAAACTATCAATATGCAAATTGGAAAGTTGCACACGATGACCGATTTACACATTCCAATTATTGTGGAAAGAAGTAAAAAAGAAGGCCCGGTAGTTTTGTTTACTGCGGGTTTACACGGTGATGAGATTAACGGGACTGAAATTGTTAGAAAATTAATTGTCAAAAAAATTAATAAACCAAAACGAGGTACAATTATCTGTATTCCAGTAATTAATATTTTCGGATTTGTCAATCAAACCAGAGAATTTCCCGACGGGAGAGATTTAAATAGAATTTTTCCTGGAAGCAAAACGGGTTCTTTAGCAAGTCAATTTGCTTATTATATATTAAAAGAAATTTTACCTCATATAGACTATGCAATAGATTTTCATGCTGGTGGAGCCAGAAGATTTAATGCGCCTCAAATACGAATTGTTCCTAATAATACGGAATTAAAAACACTTTCAGATGTATTTGGTGCTCCGTTTACCTTATATTCAAATAATATTTCTGGTTCGTTTAGAAGCTCTTGTGACAAAATGAATGTGAAAATGTTGTTATTTGAAGGAGGGAAATCAGTAGATATTAATAATGAAGTAACTAAAGAAGCTGTTGAAGGAACCAAACGATTTTTAACGCATTTTGGTATGCTTAAGAACAAACACGAAATTTCAAACCCACACCAAACTATATATATTGAAACATCGGATTGGGTACGAGCTAATTTTTCTGGGATGTTTCACGGCTTAAAACAAATTGGAAGTTTTGTAACTAAAGGCGAATTATTGGCCACAATTTCAGATCCTTTCGGAAAGGTGAGTCATAAAATAAAAGCACCACACGCCGGTTATTTAATAAATGTAAATGATGCACCAATTGTATATCAAGGTGATGCCGTTTTTCATATTTCAACAAAATTAGAAAATGACGAAGAAGGAATTAAGAACCAAGTATAACGCTTTAAGGCAAAAATTATCTGAAGCTACGATTGAAGATTTATCCTTAAAAATTGCAAATCAAATCATTCATTTAGATATTTGGCAACACAGTTTTTACCATCTTTTTTTACCTATTGAAACCAAAAATGAGGTAAATACAGAATATATTTTACAAGTTTTGGCAGGAAAAGATAAAAATATTGTCCTTTCTGTAAGTGATTTTTCAACTCGGGAAATGACGCATTTTCTTTTAACCGATGCGACCAAAATTAAGAAAAACAAATACAACATTCCTGAGCCAGTTGATGGTTTAGAAGTTCCTGTTTCTAAAATTAATGTAGTTTTTGTGCCTCTTTTAGCTTTTGATGAAAAAGGTAATAGAGTAGGTTATGGTAAAGGATTTTATGATCAGTTTTTGTCAAAATGCCAACCAGAAACCATAAAAATTGGTCTTTCTTTTTTTGAAGCAGAAACAGTAATTTTTGACACCTTATCTACTGATATTCAGTTAGATTATTGTGCAACACCAACTAAAGTTTACAATTTTTAATATTAAATTAAATAGGAATTCCATATATTTTATTATATTTGAAATTATTACTAAAAAAACAAACTATGTTACAATCTATTCATTCTACGTTAGCTTATGCTGTTTTAGCCGTATTGGTTTTAGCAATTATTAATGCTTTTTTAGGGCTTTCAGCAAAAAGAAATTTCACTTCAAAAGACAGAAGTATTTCTTTAATTGCATTAATTTTTAGTCATATTCAGTTGTTGGTTGGAATTGTTCTTTGGGTAGAATCTCCAATTGGAAAAGCCGCTTTAAGTCAAATGTCAAATTCGGCTATGCGCTTAACAGCTATGGAACATCCTTTAATTAATATCATTGCGATTGTTTTAATTACAATTGGTTGGAGCAAACATAAAAAAGAAGAAAGCAGTAATGGGAAGTTTAAAAAAATTGGTATTTTTTATGCTTTAGGATTACTGTTAATCTTATCAAGAATTCCTTGGACGAATTGGATGGCATAATTCCTGTCAAATCAATAAAAATATAAAGAGAAGTAAGTGAAAATTTACTTCTTTTTTAATCTTATATTATATGAAGATGAAAAAATTTATATACATATTACCGCTTTTAGTAGTGCTTTTTTTTCAGAAGGAAAATATTAAATCTAATTTTTCTCAAGAAAAACCAAAACTAAAAGTTACAGATACAGTAAAGAAAAAAGACAGTATAGCCAAACCTGTTGAAAAACTAGAAATGTATCACGAATCGGCACACGCTTCTTATTATGCTAACAAATTTAATGGGAGAAGAACGGCAAGTGGTACAAGATTTAACAACAATGACATGACTTGCGCACACCGAAAACTTCCATTTGGCACAAGGTTAAAAGTTACAGGTGTAAAAACTAAAAAAGTAGTGTATGTTACCGTTACCGATAGAGGACCGTTTCATAAAAACAGACATATTGATTTAACTAGAGCCGCATTTTGGAAAATTAGACCATCAAATTATGGCGGACATATTGATGTAAATATTGAAATTGTGAAGAAATAACTAATAGCCTTTTACCAAGTAGTAAAAGGCTTTTTGCTTAAATAGGCATTATAATATCTTTCGTCTCCTGTAACTTCTTCGCCTAGCCAATTTGGTTTTTGAAACATTTCATTGGCTTCGGAAAGTTCTATTTCGGCAATAATTAATCCTTTGTTTTCCCCTTCAAAAATATCCACTTCAAATGTGTGATTTCCTTTTTTGATTAAATATCGGTTTTTATCAATTACGCCTGTTTCGCATAATTTTAATAATGCTTCTGCTTCGTATAAATCAATTTCTTTTTCCCATTCAAAACGGGTAGTTCCTGATTCGTCGCCTTTACCTTTTATAGTAATAAATCCTTTTTCGTCTTTAATCCTGATTCGGACTGTTCGTTCAGGTGTGGAATTTAAATACCCTTGAGCAATTTTCTGCGAATGGAAAGCCTCAGCAATAAAATTTGAGGAATGGACTAAAAATTTACGTTCTATTTCTTGCATAATTCTTAAAGTATAAAGAATCAAAATTACAATATTTAAACATATAAGTTACATAAGTTTATTTAAAGACGTAATGGCTTGTTTTTTTGTAAAAATTCGTGTTCGATAAAATGCATTTTTTTTCAGTACTTTGTAAATTTTATGGAAAGTATACAACGAAAAATAATTCATATTGATATGGATGCCTTTTATGCCTCTGTAGAACAATTGGACAATCCTGATTTAATAGGAAAGCCAATTGCTGTGGGTGGAAATGAAATTCGTGGTGTAGTGAGTGCCGCAAGTTATGAAGCAAGAAAATTTGGTGTCCGAAGCGCCATGAGTGGTGCACAAGCCGCTAGATTATGTGCTGATTTAATTTTTGTAAAACCTAATTTTGAACGCTATAAAGAAGTTTCTAAACAAATTAGAAAAATATTTTATGAATATACAGATTTGGTAGAACCACTTTCGTTAGATGAGGCGTATTTAGATGTTACGGAAAATAAAAAAGGAAATCCAAGTGCGACATTAATTGCCAAAGAAATCCGCCAAAAAATATTTGAAGTAACCGGATTAACAGCTTCTGCAGGTATTTCTGTAAATAAATTTGTAGCCAAAATTGCGAGTGATTTTAATAAGCCCAACGGTCAAAAAACAGTAAATCCGGACGAGGTGGAAGCATTTATTGAAGTGTTAGATGTGAAAAAATTCTACGGAATTGGAAAAGTTACTGCTGAAAAAATGTATCAATTAGGCATTTATTCCGGAATAGATTTAAAAACCAAATCGATAGACTATCTTGAAAAACATTTTGGCAACAGTGGGAAATCGTACTATAATTTATCTCGAGGGATAAGTTTTAGTCAGGTTAAACCAAATAGAGAAATGAAATCTGTTGGTGCCGAACGCACGTTTAATAAAAATTTATCTTCTGAAATTTACATGGAAGAACGTTTAAAAAATATAGCTGAAGAGATTGAACGACGTATTAAAAAATATAAAATAGCGGGAAAAACCATTACTTTAAAAATAAAATATTCCGATTTTTCACAGCAAACAAGAAGTAAAACGGTACAGTATTTTATTTCCGATAAAAATCTGATTTTTGAAACCGCAAAAGAATTATTGTATCAAGAAAAATTGAAAAATTCGGTTCGATTATTAGGCATTTCCTTAAACAATTTAAACACGCATCAGAAAAAATTTGTGGTGTACCAATTGACGTTTGAGTTTTAGATCGTTATTCCTAAATTATTCTTTTTCAAAACCGCATAATTACCCTATATTTGCAGATTATAAACAAAGTAAACCAATTTTAATTTCAATTTTTTATTGATTTTTGAAATTGTTATTGATTTTTGAAATTGAATATGAAACAAATTAGAAATTTTTGCATAATTGCACATATAGACCACGGAAAAAGTACATTAGCCGATAGACTTTTAGGCGCTACTCAAACAGTAACTGCCAGAGAAGAAAAAGCACAATTATTGGATAATATGGATTTGGAACGCGAGCGTGGTATTACCATAAAAAGTCACGCGATTCAAATGGAATATACGTACCAAGGTCAGGAATATATCTTAAATTTAATTGATACACCTGGCCACGTAGATTTTTCTTATGAAGTTTCTCGAAGTATTGCAGCCTGTGAAGGCGCTTTGTTAATTGTTGATGCTGCGCAAAGTATTCAAGCACAAACCATTTCAAATTTATATTTAGCTTTAGATAATGATTTGGAAATTATTCCTGTATTAAATAAAGTTGATTTACCTTCTGCAAATCCGGAAGAAGTTTCAGATGACATTATCGATTTATTAGGTTGTAAATTAGAAGATATTATTCACGCTTCTGGTAAAACAGGTTTCGGTGTAGAAAATATTTTAGCGGCTATTATAGAAAAAATCCCAGCACCAAAGGGTATAAAAGACGAACCTTTACAAGCATTAATTTTTGATTCGCATTACAATCCATTTAGAGGAATTGAAGTAATTTTTCGTGTCGTAAATGGTGAAATTAAAAAAGGTCAGAAAATTAAATTTATGGCAACCGGTAAAGAATACTTTGCTGATGAGGTGGGGACATTAAAATTAAATCAGGTTCCAAAAAATGTAATTTCAACAGGAGATGTTGGTTATTTAATTTCTGGAATAAAAGAAGCAAAAGAAGTAAAAGTTGGGGATACCGTTACAGACGCTAAAGAACCAACAACAAACATGATTACAGGTTTTGAAGACGTAAAACCAATGGTTTTTGCCGGAATTTATCCTGTAGACACAGAAGATTATGAAGATTTACGTTCTTCAATGGAAAAACTACAATTAAATGATGCGTCTTTGGTGTTTTTACCAGAAAGTTCAGCAGCATTAGGATTTGGTTTCCGATGTGGATTCTTAGGAATGTTGCATATGGAAATTATTCAAGAGCGTTTAGAACGTGAGTTTGATATGACTGTTATTACAACCGTACCAAACGTTTCGTACTTGGCTTACACAAAGAAAGAACCTGAGGTTGGTTTCATAATAAACAATCCATCAGATTTACCAGAACCAAGTAAATTAGACCGAGTAGAAGAGCCATATATTAAAGCAACTATCATTACAAAAGCCGATTATGTTGGAAATGTAATGAGTTTATGTATTGAAAAGCGAGGTTTAATTACCAATCAAACCTACCTAACAACCGAACGTGTAGAATTAAATTTTGATATGCCTTTAGCAGAAATAGTTTTTGATTTTTATGACAGATTGAAAACCGTTTCTAAAGGATACGCTTCTTTTGATTATCATCCAATAGGAATGAGAACATCTAAATTAGTTAAATTAGACGTGTTATTAAATGCCACTTCAGTAGACGCACTATCTGCTCTTATTCACGAAGATAATGCATATAATATTGGTAAAAAAATGTGCGAAAAATTACGCGAATTAATTCCGCGTCAGCAATTTGATATTCCAATTCAAGCTGCTATTGGAGCAAAAATCATCGCACGTGAAACAATAAAAGCGCTTCGAAAAGATGTTACTGCAAAATGTTATGGTGGTGATATTTCTCGTAAAAGAAAACTATTGGAAAAACAGAAAAAAGGTAAAAAGCGAATGCGTCAAGTAGGAAATGTAGAAATTCCTCAAGAAGCATTTATGGCCGTTTTAAAATTAAACGATTAAATAGATAAACTAACAAAAGCATATTTATTATTAATATGCTTTTGTTTATTTAAAATATTTCATAAATTTATATTTAAATTTAGAATTACTCTAATAATATGAATATTAAGCCCCTTTATTATTTATTATTAGCATTAAGTTCTAGTGTGTTTTCTCAGACAATAACAATTGACAACACTACTAATACTCCTGCTCAGCTAGTAGATTTACTACTTGTAAATTCTTGTGTTTCAGTCTCAAATATTGCAATTTCATCCAATCAATCGGTTGCCTATTTTAATAAAAACGGTTCTACCTTTCCAATAAACGAAGGAATTATCATACGAAATGGACTTGTTTTAAACACACAAGGCAACTATGTAAACAATTCCACATTAAGTTCGCAAATTAACACGAATACTGATGCTTATTTGCAAACTATAAGCAACAATAGCGGTCAATCTTCCATAATTACTGATGTGGCTTTTTTAGAATTTGATTTTGTACCTGTTTCAAATAGTTTTAGTTTTGATTTTTTATTTGCTTCTAATGAATATGGCGAGTACCAATGTTCTTTTAGTGATGTTTTTGCTTTTGTTTTGACCAATTTAAACACTGGTGTTTCAACCAATTTAGCCGTTATCCCAGGTACAAGTTTACCGGTTACGGTTAAAGACATTAGAAATAATTTATATAATTCCAATTGTGTATCGGCCAATCCAAATTTTTTCAGTATATATAACCCCATAAACATTCCAGCTTCTACATTAAATATGAGAGGCCACACCGTTGTAATGAATGCGGCTTCAGTAGTAACACCTAATGTTCCTTATAAAATAAGATTAGTAATTGGGGATTACAATAATTCTGGTTATGATTCTGCTGTATTTATTTCTGGTGGAAGTTTTACAACGTCATTAGATTTAGGTCCTGATCAAACAGCTTGTTCTGGAAATACGATTCAATTAAATACGCAATTGGATTCTTCATATACTTTTCAATGGTTTCAAAATGGAAATCCTGTTGGAGGAAATACGCCTTCATACATAGTAAATGCTCCTGGAACCTATTCAGTAGAAGTTACAAAAGGCTCTTGTTTTTTAACAGACACTGTAACTATTAATGACTTAGCCGTTACTGCTCCAAATAATTTACAAACATGTAATACAGGTGCAGCAAATTATACCTTTGATTTAACTACAAATAATGAAGCGCAATTAGGTGTTGATAATACAACTTATGATTTGTTTTATTATGCTTCTATGGCTGATATAACTGCAAATAATCCTATTTTAGGGCCAACAAATTTTTCTACTACTTCTGGACAAACAATTTTCGTAAAAATTTATAATACATTAACAAATTTGTTTTGTAGTACAGTATATCAATTTGATTTAGTAATAAATCCAGTTGTTAATGCTACTCAACCAGTTGATGTACAATTATGTGAAGCTGCTTCTGCAACATCCTATAATTTAGCTAATTTAGATCTTCAGGTATTAAACGGATTAATAGGTTATAGTGTTTTATATTTTACCAATCAAGCAGATGCTATTGCAGGAAATACCGGCGCGATTACTTCAGTTGCTATACCTAATGGAACTACAACAGTAACTGTTTGGATCAGAATGCAAAACACTTCTAATCCACTTTGTTTTGATGTTACAAGTGTAGATATTAATGTAAATCCATTGCCTCTGGTAGACGATTTAGCCGATTTGGTAGAATGTAGTAGCTATGTATTACCAGTTTTAACAAACGGGAATTATTTTACAGGGCCAGGTGGTTCTGGGACAGCTTTATTTGCAGGTAATATAATAGATGAAAGCGCTATGTATTATATATATTACGGACCAGATGTGAATGGCTGTTTTAACGAATCTTCCTTTTTAGCTTATTTTGTTGATGAGTATAAACCTGCTTTAGATAATTGTGGTTCATTTACAGTACCCTCTCCGCCATATAATATTGGTGCTTTTTACACCGCCCCTGGTGGACCAACTGGTACAGGAACTTTAATTTCTACAGGAACTGTTTTTCCAAATGCTACGCAATTAAATATTGTTCAGCAAGTATATTATTATGCTGAGGTAAATGGCGTTTTTTGTAGAGATGAATTATTTAATATTAACATACGCCCTCTTCCTTTAATTGATACTTTACCAGATGTTACTTATTGTAATTCTTATACATTACCAGCTTTAACTCATGGAAATTATTTTTCTGAACCAGGAGGAACAGGAACACCCTATTTTGCTGGGGATATTATAAATGCAACTCAAATAATGTACATATATAATACTACTTCTTTTATTGATGCAAATGGTAATCCTGGCGGTTGTGCTTTAGAAACCGATTTCCAAATCAATATTATTAATACAACTTTGTTTACTACCGTAAATGGTTGTGTTAGTTATACTTTACCTGCTATTACTTTTGGAGGGTATTATACGGCTCCATTAGGCGGGGGTACTATGATTGACCCTGCTATTCCTATAACTACATCACAAGTAGTTTATTTTTATGCGAATACAACATTATTGCCAAACTGTTCGAACAACTTAAATTATAATATTATTATTAATCCATTGCCTTTAGTAGATGTAATACCAAGCGGTGTATACTGTGGAGAATTTATTTTACCTGTTTTAACAAATGGATCCTATTATACCTTACCCGGAGGACCTACAACTATTGGTCAAATACCTCTTTTTGCTGGAAATATTATCGATTTATCTGGGATTAGATTAAATCCAGGAACATATTATGTTTTTAACGGACCTGATGTAAATAGCTGTTCAAATGAATTATCGTTTACTATAAATTTAAACCCATTTCCACCCGCTGATGGTGTGCTAGATAGATTTGAATGTACGCCATATTCAATTGCTCAACCTGTAAATGGGACCATATATACTGCGCCAGGGGGGCCAAGTGGAGGAGGAACAATAGTATCGCCAACAACTGTTTTTTCAGGTACGCAAATCTTTTATTTGTATAATATTGACACAGCAACTAATTGCACAATTAATAGACCCTTTACGGTAACGTATAGCGGTATTAATTTACCAAATTACCCAAATGTTTCAGTATGTGAAACTCAAAATTATACCTTACCAGCATTAACACATGTACCGCCCACTCCAGAAAACTTTACAATTGGTTATTTTTATGATCAAGCAGGTACATTACCCGTTGCTAATGGATTAATTTTTAATATTCCGAATTCGACTACAACAATTTGGGTAGTAGCATCAAATGGAGATAGAACAATTTGTAATGCTCAAGATAGTTTTGATATAATTGTATCTCAAACACCAAATTTAGCTGCATTAGCTTTAGTATTTGATACCGAAGAATGCGGAACATATGTATTACCTACTTTACCTTCCGTTGGTTTCAATATAAATTATTATTCGCAACCAGGAGGAAATACAACTAATTTAATCAGTAATTTAAATATTACTACACCAGGTACTTATACCTATTATGTTCACGCCACCGCAATAAATAATTCAAATTGCAGCGCAGAACAACCATTTACTTTTACGGTTCATCCTTTAATAAATATTACTTTACCTCAAGGGGTTATTTGTGTAGACCCTATTACAAATGTTCTAATTCGTCCTTATACAATTCAAACTGGCTTAAATCCTGCTGTGTATACCGTAAGTTGGTTTTTAAATGGGACTTTGTTAGGAACGGGACCTAATTTTACCGCAACGCAAGCTGGCGTCTATAATGTTACATTTGTTAAACTCACTCCAGATGTGGGATCAGCATGTAATTATAATAACACAACGGTTACCATTATCCAATCAAGTCCGGCTAAAGCCAATTTTACGGTGAGTCCAGAATTTAATACCGATGGGACTTTTATTACAGTTAATATAACAGAAGGGTATGGTAATTATACCTATCAATTAGAATATCCAAACGGAAATTTAAGTCCAATTCAAACAAGTAATACCTTTACAAACTTAGTTACAGGCGATTATTTTGTAATTATTTATGATACCTTAGGAAATTGTACACCTACAAGAATTGGACCTATTTATATTATTAATTATCCAAATTATTTTACACCAAACGGAGATGGGTTTCACGACACTTGGAATATTTTTGATTTGGCGCAACAACCAAAAAGTTTAATTTCTATTTTTGATAGATACGGAAAATTATTAAAACAAATTTCTCCCGCTGGCTCAGGTTGGGATGGAAAATACGATGGAAAAGATTTGCCGTCTACAGATTATTGGTTCTCGGTAGAATTTATTACGCAAAGTAAGCAAAAAGGTATTTTTAAATCTCATTTTAGTTTAAAACGATAATAAAAAGGCATAAAAAAATCCCAAATTCTTAATTGAATTTGGGATTTTATATTTTAAAATAGTTTGTTATTCAATTTCAGAAATTCTTAAGGTATTTACCATTCCTTTGTTAGCAATCGGCATAGAGGCAAGATTAATTACCATGTCGCCTTTTCTAACGTATTTTTTTTCTTTACAAATTTTATTGATGTCGTCAATAGTATCATCTGTACTTGTAAATTTATCGTAAAAAAATGCTCTTACGCCCCAAAGTAAATTTAATTGGGTTAAAATTCGTTCGTTTGAAGTAAACACTAAAATGTGTGCGTGAGGTCGCCAAGCTGAAATTTGAAAAGCGGTATAGCCACTATTTGTTAATGTAGTAACCGCTTTTGCATTAATAGTATCTGCCATACCTGCTGCATTAAAACAAATAGATTTAGTGATATATCTATCGTTTCTTTTTGTTGGCGCAATATGAGGTACATTAATAAGCGGAGAGTCTTCTACACTTTCAATAATACTTGTCATGGTTTCGATAACTTGAACTGGATAATTTCCAACAGAAGTTTCGCCAGAAAGCATTACGGCATCTGCACCATCCATAACCGAGTTGGCTACATCATTTACCTCTGCTCTTGTAGGCGTTAAGCTGGTAATCATGGTTTCCATCATTTGAGTAGCCACAATTACTGGAATTCGCGCTAATTTTGCTTTTAAAATTAGTTTTTTCTGAATTAATGGAACTTCTTGTGCAGGTACTTCAACACCTAAATCACCACGAGCTACCATTAAACCATCACAAGCAATTACAATTTCGTCTATATTTTCAACTGCTTCCGGTTTTTCAATTTTGGCTACAATTGGAATTTTATGTTCAGAATGTTCTGCAATTAAATCTTGTAAATCTTTAATATCTTCTTTAGTTCTAACAAACGAAAGTGCCATCCAATCTACTTTGTTTTCACAAGCAAAAATCGCGTCTTTAATATCTTTTACTGTTAAAGCAGGAAGCGATACTTTTGTGTTAGGTAAATTTACTCCTTTTTTAGATTTTAAAGGTCCGCCTTGAATTACTTTACAAACAACTTCGTCAACTCTATTGGTTTCAATGGCTTCAAACATAAGTTTTCCATCATCTAAAAGAATTCTTTCTCCAGGATTTACATCTTTAGGAAATTCTTTATAGTTCATGTAAACTCTGTTTACAGTTCCGGGAACATCTTCTGAAGTTTGGAAAGTAATAATATCTCCAGGATGCACCATTACATCTTCTTTCATTACACCAACGCGTAATTTTGGTCCTTGTAAATCGGCTAAAATAGAAGTGGTATAGCCAAATTCGGCATTTAATTCGCGGATAATATCTATTCTTTCTTTTACATCGGTATAATCTGCGTGAGAAAAGTTAATTCTAAAAACATTAACTCCAGCGTCAATCATTTTTTTAATAACTTCTTTGCTACTACAAGCAGGACCTAATGTGGCAACAATTTTTGTTTTTTTTGTTGTATGCATATTTAAAAAATTAAATTGTTTATCGATTTTAAATTAGATGTATCTACTTTATAAATAGTAGAAACATTTTGTATAGTACTTATTTTTTGAATAACTTCTTCGCTTTTAAAGCTTGAATCTATATTGTCTATTTTTAATAAATAATCGGCTGTTTTTAATTCTGGAATTAAATTCAATGTAATATTATCCTCAGAAAAGAAACCCGTATTATTTTGGTTTGAATTAAAATTGGTTTGATTTTTAATGAGTTCCCAAGTTATATCTTGGTTATAATCATCATAACTAAATCTTGAAAACTTTCCCGTTCCGTTAGAAGATTTTATAGAAATTTCGTTATCATTTTTTGCCATCAAAACATTCAATTTTAAGTTTATTAAAAAGGTTAATTTAAAATCTTTTAAATTAGAATGTATCGCAAGTAACTCAAAATCATTTGATTCAAAATCGTCGAATGTAAGTTTAAGATTTGCCATTTATTTTTTTAATAATCGTAAAGATAGGAGTAAAAATTATTAAATTGTAGTAAAAAAGGTTTCTAAACTATTAAATTTTTAATTCAAACGTTGTAGTTGATAAAAAAATTTAGGATTTGTTTTCAATTTTATCTTGTAAAGCAAAAAAAGCTCTTTTTGCAGCTGTTTCTTCTGCTTTTTTCTTCGAAGTGGCTCTGGCTTTGCTAATTACCTGATTGTCCATTAGTAATTTCACACCAAAGTATTTCACGCCTTCTTTACCATCATCTTCAAAAATATCAAATTTGAAAGTAATTTTTTCTTTCTGACACCATTCGATAATCAAACTTTTATAGCTAATTACTTTTCCTTCTAAACGCTCAATATCTACATATTGTTGGATGATTTTTTCTTGTATAAATTTCTCACAATACGGATAGCCTTTATCTAAGTAAATGGCTCCAATGAAAGCTTCGCATAAATTTCCATGAATATTATCCCCAAAATGAGTTGGACTCACTTTGCTTTCAATAAACTGTACTAAGTTAAAATCTTTTCCTAATTCATTTAAATGATCTCTACTTACAATTTTAGAGCGCATTTTTGTTAAATAGCCTTCGTCGCCTGTTGGTACTTTTTTATATAAATGAGCAGCAATTACACTCCCTAACATGGCGTCGCCTAAAAACTCTAAACGTTCGTAACTAATTGGAAATCCGTTTTCATCGGTTTGGTTAGAAGAACGATGTGTAAAGGCATGTTTGTAATAAATTTCTGTATTGGGTTTGAAGCCCAATATTTTGGTAATTTTTTCAAAAAAAACCCCGTCTTGATTAGAAGAAGGGGATTTTTTCAATATTTTATTTAAAATGCGACGCATGAAGTTATTCTTCTAATTTTTTGAAAAGCACACAAGCATTATGTCCACCAAATCCAAAAGTATTACTCATTGCCACTTTAATTTCTCTTTTTTGAGGCGTGTTTAAAGTCAAGTTTAATGACGGATCAATATTTTCATCAACTGTGGTGTGGTTTATTGTTGGAGGAACAAGACTGTGTTTCATTGCTAAAATAGAAGCAATTGCCTCAATCGCTCCAGCTGCTCCTAACAAGTGTCCCGTCATTGATTTTGTAGAATTGATATTTATATTTTTAGCGTGTGCTCCAAAAACATGACTAATTGCTTTTAATTCTGCAACATCACCTAATGGCGTAGACGTTCCGTGAGTATTGATGTGATCTACTTCTTCAGGTTTCATGCCGGCATCACGTAATGTATTTTCCATTACTGCAATCACTCCAATTCCTTCTGGATGTGGAGCAGTTAAGTGATACGCATCAGATGACATTCCGCCACCGCCAACTTCACAATATATTTTTGCACCACGTGCTTTTGCATGTTCGTATTCCTCAAAAACTAAAGCACCTGCACCTTCACCTAAAACAAAGCCATCTCTGTTAGCATCAAATGGCCTTGAAGCCGTTTCTGGCGAATCATTTCTTGTAGATAACGCTTGCATAGAGTTAAATCCACCCATTCCTGCAATAGTTACCGCCGCTTCCGAACCTCCAGATACAATTACATCACACATTCCTAAACGAATGTAGTTAAAAGCGTCAATCATGGCATTAGCTGAAGAAGCACAAGCAGAAACTGTTGTGTAGTTTGGACCCATAAAGCCATTTCTCATAGAAATATGAGCAGGAGCAATATCGGCAATCATTTTAGGAATAAAGAACGGGTTAAAACGAGGTGTTCCGTCACCTTTAGCATAACTTAGAACTTCTTCTTGAAACGTTTCTAAACCACCAATACCAGCACCCCAAATTACACCAACTCTTTGCTTATTTACATTTGATTCCAAAATGCCTGCATCAGCAATAGCTTGTTCACCAGCAACTATAGCGTATTGTGCAAATTTATCCATACGTCTTGCTTCTTTTCTATCGATAAAATCTTCGATATTGAAGTTTTTTACTTCACAAGCAAATTTCGTTTTATGTTTTTCGGTATCATAATATGTAATTGGAGCCGCACCGCTTTTACCGCTAATTAAGGCGTTCCAATATTCTTGAATATTATTTCCAATTGGAGTAAGTGCTCCAAGTCCTGTTACCACTACACGTTTTAATTGCATAAATTATTTTTTAGTTATATAGAAAAACCCAATGCTTCATAATTAAATATCAACATTGGGTATTACATAAATGTCTTATGTGAATGATTGTAATACAATCAATGTTTTTACAAATCTAAACAAAGATTTTTAAAAACAGAAACAAAAAATAACAACATCCGTATAAAATAAATTATACGGATGAAAGGTTATTATTTCTTAGCTTCTTCGATGTAAGAAATTGCTTGACCTACAGTAGCAATGTTTTCAGCTTGGTCGTCTGGAATTTGAATATCAAATTCTTTTTCGAATTCCATAATAAGCTCTACAGTGTCTAATGAATCAGCACCTAAATCGTTAGTGAAGCTTGCTTCTGTTACTACTTCGTTTTCGTCAACACCTAATTTGTCCACGATAATCGCTTTTACTCTTGATGCAATGTCTGACATAATTTTTAATTTTTAATTTATTTGTTGGCAAAAATAAAAAACTTTATTTTAAAACAACATTTTTGTTAGTAAATATAACCACGAATGTATAAAAAAAACTTAAAATAGCCTAATTCTCTATGCTTTTCATTTAAAATATTTTTTAATTTCTTTTAATTTTTGCCATTAAACCTAAATGAATTTATACTTTTGTGTGATATTTATATGGTTTAATACTATGATAAATTAAAAAAAACAGATTGAAATGAAGAAAATTGTGCTTTTTGCTTCCGGAAATGGTTCTAATGCCGAAAATATTATGGCATATTTTGATGTGTCAAATGCTGTTTCAGTTGTTGGTGTATTTTCTAACAATTCTGAAGCTAATGTAATCGAAAGAGCAAAAAAATTTAAAGTTTCTACTTTTGTTTTCAATAAATCAGCACTTTCAGATAATATCGTTTTAAATCAGCTAAAGCAATTGCAACCTGATTTAATTGTTTTGGCAGGTTTTTTATTAAAATTCCCCATTCATATTATTAACGAATTTCCGAATAAAGTAATTAATATTCATCCCGCGTTGTTGCCTAATTATGGCGGAAAAGGGATGTATGGTATGCACGTACATCAAGCAGTTATAGAAAATAAAGAAAAGGAAACAGGAATCACAGTACATTATGTAAATGAATATTTTGATGAAGGTGAATTTATTTTTCAAGCCAACGTAAATATAGAAAGTTGTATTTCAGCAGAAGAAATCGCCCAAAAAATTCACGAATTGGAAATGGAACATTTCCCGAAAGTGATTGAGAATTTAATACAATAACATCCCTGACAGATTTTTAAAACCTGTCAGGTCTTAACATATTTTTATGATAGATAAAGGCAAACACATTTTTGAAACTAAAATGTATCTTTTGTCAATTTTGCCTTGCTTTTTTCTTATAGAATTTGAAAAACAAACTGAAATTTATTCTTTTAATAAGACAATTGGATGGGCATATGACATAACAGGAATTAGTGTTTTTTTATTAAATTTTATAATAAGTTTTTTTATAGGTTTTTGTTTATTAGCTTTATTTAAAGTTAAAACGAATTGGTTTTTATCAACTCTTTTTATATTATCACTCTTGTTTTGTACAATAATGCAAGATGGTTTTAAAAATATTGGATTGATTGATAATGGATTAATAATTACTATATTAATTTATTCAATTCTAATTATTTATTCAATATTTTTAAGAATTCGTAGTTTTGCCATAAACCATAAACCATAAACCATAAACCAAAAACCAAAATGCCCTACCAAGTTCACATATATACAGATGGCGCTGCCAAAGGAAATCCAGGTCCAGGGGGTTATGGTGTAGTAATGGAAATGGTGGGTTCGCCTTATAAAAAAGAATTTTTTGAAGGATTCAGACATACTACTAATAACAGAATGGAATTATTAGCCGTAATAGTAGGTTTAGAAAAATTGAAATCGCCTAAAACCACTGTTTTGGTAGTATCAGACTCTAAATATGTTGTAGATTCGGTAGAAAAAGGTTGGGTATTTGGCTGGGAGAAGAAATACTTCAAAGACAAAAAAAACCCCGATTTATGGCTGCGCTTTTTAAAAATTTACAGACAACATCAGGTCAAATTTATGTGGATTAAAGGTCACAATAATCATCCTCAAAACGAACGTTGTGACGAATTGGCCGTGATGGCTTCGCAACAACAAAAATTAAATATCGATACCTTTTACGAAACGGGAGAACAGGAACTACTATAAAAAATACCTGATAAATATTAAAATCTATCAGGTATTATCTTTAATAAGATGTGTAGTATTATTTATTTTTTGTCAAATCAAATCTATAAATTGCATCAAATCCTACATACAATGATGAATCAAATTCAGCATTCAATCTATTTCTTTTGTCTCCACTTAGTGGAAATGTTAATACTTGTACACCAACTTTTTCGTTGGCATTAAAAACTCCGTAATCAGTAGTATCTAATCCTAATTTACCTCTTAAAATTAATGAGTTATCCATTAATCCTAATGCGGTGTATAAAGCAAATCGAATGGATTCCTCCTGAACATAAAAATTAGATTTAAATTCTGATAAGTTATAAGACTTGATAGACGTTAATAAATCGGATCCTATACTTAGGTTTTTAGTTAACGAATAATTAGCATCCATACGAATAGGAAGCGTAGCGTTTATGTAAAATTTATTATTTTTAGAACGGTGCCACATTCCAATTAAAGGCGTTAGCGTAGAGCCGTGATTTTCTGTTGAACTGTACATACCAAATTTAATTTTGTATGATTCACTATATTGATAATCTAAAACAGCTAAAGCTCCAATTTGAAAGTCGTTAGACCCAATCGCATTAAAATCTGAAGCAATTTTTGGTAATAATACATACGTTCCAGACCATTTTTCTGAGTGTTGGTATTTAAATCCCAAATTTAAACGGGTCATTGTTAAACTAGTTCTATCTGCTCCTTTAGACAAATTTAATCTTGTATTTTCTGTAGTTAAACCAGTTAATAAAACCAATTTTTCAGATAGTTTTTTAGGATAGTACAATTCAAAATTGACATTGTTAACGCTTGTTTCAAAGTTTTTGTTTGCGTTTGTTTGATTTGCTTCTTGTATGTTTCCTAATGTTGTATTATTGGTTGAAAACTTAACAATATCAACATAATCTTGAGAGTAACCTATTTGTAAGTATGCAAAACAGGTTAATAATAAAATAATTTTTTTCATAGTTTTTTAGTTTAATTAACAAAAATAGTAAATTAAACATACAGAAACCGATCTTTAATTTATCAAAAAACATTTATAATTATTATGAATATTATTAATTATTTTAATGTTTTAATAAAAATTCTATGTTTTGAATGCATCTTATTTCTCGTTTAAAGCATTCCACCCTCTGGCTTTTAGTTCAATTTTTGTGTTGGCACGAGTTACCAAGTGCATGCCTTCGCTTTCCGCAACCATATGTCCAATGATGGTAAAATTAGGATTGTGTTTTAATTTTTCGAAATCGTCCATTTTTATTGTGAAAAGCAATTCGTAGTCTTCTCCGCCATTTAAGGCAATTGTGGTAATATCTACATTAAATTCTTCGCACACATTTATTAATTGTGGGTCAACAGGAATTTTATCTTCGTACACATTACAACCTAATTTACTCTGCTTACAAATATGCATAATTTCAGAAGACAATCCGTCTGAAATATCAATCATAGCGGTAGGTTTTACTTCTAATTTTTCTAACAACTCTTTCACGTCATTTCTGGCTTCTGGCTTCAATTGACGTTCAATTAAATAAGTATAATCGTCTAAAATAGGTTGGTTATTTGGATTGACTTGAAACACTTGTTTTTCTCTTTCCAAAACTTGTAAACCCATATAAGCAGCGCCTAAATCGCCAGAAACAACTAATAAATCAGTTTGTTGTGCGCCGTTTCTGTAGGTTATTTCTTCTAAATTCGCCTCGCCAATAGCTGTTATACTGATAATTAATCCTTTTTGAGAAGATGTGGTGTCGCCGCCAATTACATCTACATTATAGGCGTTGGCGGCTAAAGTAATTCCTGCAAAAAGTTCTTCCATTGCTTCTAACGGAAAACGATTAGAAACTGCCACCGAAACGGTAACCTGAGTAGGAATTGCATTCATCGCACAAATGTCAGAAATATTTGAGACAATTGCTTTGTATCCCAAATGTTTTAAAGGCATATAGCTTAAATCAAAATGCACACCTTCTACTAATAAATCGGTAGAAATTACTGCTTTTTTGCCTGCAAAGTCTAAAACAGCGGCATCGTCACCAATACTTTTAATTGTGCTTTTTTGATTCACTTTAAAGTGTTTGGTTAAATGTTCAATTAATCCGAACTCACCTAAACTGGCAATGCTCGTTGTTTTTTGATCTTTATTTTCTAACATGAGGTTTTGTTTTTTTTGCAAAGATAGGGAATTAATGTGCCAAGTGGAAAGTCAAAAGTCAAAAGTGAAATGTCAAAAGTGGAAAGCAGCAATTAATTAGCATACATTACTTTTACCTTATGCCTTTTCATTTTTACCTACTTGTCTAATTGTTTAAGTTTTTCAAAAATTAAATTGGTTTCGTATCCTTTTCGGAGTAAGAAATCTACAAATTTTTTATTTTTCTTTTGTCCTTTTCGTTCTTTAATTCCGTTCCAATTTTTTTCTGCCAATTGATGAAAATTAGCTAAATAAACTTCGTTTGGGAGTTCAAACAAAGCTAAATCGATGTTTCTTTTAGATATTTCTCTAAATTTTAATTCTTGAACAATTCTATTTTTACCCCAACCTTTATAGTTGTGTTTTCCTCTTGCGAAACTTTTAGCAAATCGTTCTTCATCAATATATTTATTTTCGATAAGATGTACAATAACTTGTTCCTTTAGTTCCGGAAGTAAGGCAAAATTCCGTAATTTTTGTTCCACTTCTTTATGACAACGATCTTGGTAAGAGCAGTAATACTCTAATTTGCTGATAATTTCTTTTGTAGTAAGTGAGGTTTTTGGTGCTTCCAATGAAAAATAGTAAGTAAATATCTATTCAAAATTACTATAAAAAATAACTTTTACAATAGTATCAATAGGTTTCTTTTGCTTCAAATTTTTTTATAACTAAAATTAGTCCTACATTTTTAAACTTCAAACGGAATAACTATCTTTGCCGCTTATTAAAATCAAAGTAAATGAGTAAATTATTAATTGTAGGAACTGTAGCTTTTGATGCTATTGAAACCCCTTTTGGAAAAACAGATAAAATTTTAGGAGGTGCGGCTACTTATATTGGCTTATCCGCATCATTTTTTAAGCTGGATTCGGCAATAGTATCTGTTGTAGGTGAAGATTTTCCACAAGAACATTTAGATTTATTATCAGAAAGAAATATAAACATCGAAGGAATTGAAATTGTAAAAGGCGGAAAAACCTTCTTTTGGAGTGGAAAATACCATAACGATATGAATTCTCGTGATACTTTAGCTACGGAGTTAAATGTATTAGCGGATTTTAATCCTGTGGTGCCTCAAGCATATAAAGATGCATCGGTGGTGATGTTAGGAAATTTACATCCAATTGTGCAATCATCCGTTTTAAATCAAATGACAACTCCACCAAAATTAGTAGTTTTAGATACGATGAATTTTTGGATGGATTGTGCGTTACCTGAATTATTAGAGGTAATAAAACGTGTAGATGTAATTACCATTAACGATGAAGAAGCGCGTCAATTATCTGGAGAATATTCTTTAGTAAAAGCGGCAGCAAAAATTCACACCATGGGACCTAAATATGTAGTCATTAAAAAAGGAGAACACGGGGCATTAATTTTCCATAATAAAGATGTTTTCTTTGCGCCAGCATTGCCGTTAGAAGAAGTTTTTGACCCAACAGGTGCAGGAGACACGTTTGCAGGAGGATTTTCTGGATATATTGCTCAATCTGAAGATATTTCTTTTGAAAATATGAAAAACGCCATTATTCACGGCTCAAATTTAGCATCATTTTGTGTAGAAAAATTCGGAACGGAAAGAATGGTAGATTTAAACAAAGAGGACGTTTACGCACGTTTACAGCAATTTAAATCGTTAACACAATTTGACATCAAATTATAAGACCAAACTATGCCTCGAAATTTCGGGGCATTTTTAATACAATAAATAATACAACACAACAACAACTATGAGCGACGCTATTAAACACGAATGTGGAATTGCCTTACTTAGACTTTTAAAACCATTAGAATACTATAGAGAAAAATATGGTACGGCTTTTTACGGGGTAGAAAAAATGTACCTTTTAATGGAAAAACAACACAATCGCGGACAAGATGGTGCCGGTTTTGCCAGTATTAAATTAGACGTAAAACCCGGTCAAAGATATATAAGCAGAATTCGTTCTAATCAATCACAACCTATTCAGGATATTTTCGGACAAATTAATTCCAGAATTTCTGAGGAATTAGCTAAAAATCCGACGTATCAAAATAATGTAGCGTTGCAAAAAGAAAACATTCCTTATGTAGGCGAATTATTTTTAGGTCACGTACGATATGGAACTTTCGGGAAAAACAGTATAGAAAGCGTTCACCCTTTTTTACGTCAAAACAATTGGATGCACAGAAACTTACTAGTTGCTGGAAACTTTAACATGACCAATGTTAAAGAGTTATTCCAAGATTTAGTTGATGTTGGTCAACATCCAAAATTAATGGCAGATACGGTAACCGTAATGGAAAAAATCGGTCATTTTTTAGATGATGAAATTACACAATTGTATTTAGATTGTAAAAACGAAGGACTTACAAAATTAGAAGCTTCGCCAGTTATTGCAGAGCGATTAAATATAGGAAGAATTTTAAAAAGAGCCTCTAAAAATTTCGATGGTGGGTACGCTATGGCCGGACTTTTAGGTCATGGAGATGCTTTTGTGGTTAGAGATCCAAACGGAATACGTCCAGCTTATTATTACCAAGATGACGAAATTGTGGTGGTAGCTTCAGAGCGCCCAGTTATTCAAACGGTTTTTAATGTTGCCTTCGAAAACGTGAAAGAATTAGAAGCGGGTGATGCCATTATTGTTAAGAAAAACGGGAATGTCATTTTCGAAAACATTAGAGAATGTGTACATAAAAAAGCCTGTTCTTTTGAAAGAATTTATTTTTCTCGCGGAAGTGATGCCGAAATATATCAAGAAAGAAAATTATTAGGAAAATATGTTTTTCCAAGCGTTTTAAAAGAAATTGAGAATGACATTCATAATTCAGTATTCTCATTTATTCCAAATACAGCAGAAACTTCTTTTTATGGAATGGCTGAAGCGGCTCAAAAATTCTTAGATGAACAAAAGGTTAAAGACATTATTGCGCAAAAAGACACTTTAGATGAAAAAGGGTTAAACGAAATTTTAGCCGAAAAAGTTCGTACCGAAAAAATAGCTATTAAAGATGTAAAACTTCGTACTTTTATTACGGAGGACAGTAGTAGAGACGAAATGGTAGCACACGTTTACGACATTACATACGGCGTAGTAAAACCAACAGATAATTTAGTAATTATTGATGATAGTATTGTTAGAGGTACAACATTAAAACAAAGTATCATTAAAATTTTAGACCGATTACATCCTAAGAAAATTGTAGTAGTTTCGTCTGCTCCTCAAATTAGATATCCTGATTGTTACGGAATTGATATGAGTACTTTAGAAGGTTTCATCGCTTTTAAAGCGGCATTAGAACTTTTAAAAGAAACCAATCAATATCAAATTGTAGAAGACGTTTATAAAAAATGTAAAGCACAACAAGGGTTAAAAGATACAGAAGTTGTAAATCATGTAAAAGAAATTTACAATCCGTTTACAGATGAGCAAATTTCAGATAAAATGGCAGAAATGCTAACTTCAAAAGAAGTGAAAGCAAAAGTGAAAATCATTTTCCAAAAAGTAGAAGATTTACATAAAGCGTGTCCTAAAAATTTAGGCGATTGGTACTTCACTGGAAACTATCCAACACCTGGAGGAAACCGAGTTGTAAATACCGCTTTTATTAATTTTTATGAAGGTAATGGATCACGTGCTTACTAAAAAAGTGCATTTCATCGAGAATATTAGCTATACAACAATTATTTTGTTTTTGTAAAATATCTTAGTATACTTTTACATCACCAGAAAATTAGTAGGTTAAGTTTTATGGTAGATTTGGGGCAAAAAGGGTGAAAAGAAATTTTCGCCTTTTTTATTTTATATACTTTCCATTCAAATCTTTTTTATTTTTTCACTTTTTGTTGTTGAATTTACTAAATTCGCTAATGGAAACTTTAATTTTCCTAAAAATGAAAAACACACTCCAAAACACGTATAATTTTATTTTTGAAGAAAGTTTGATAAACGAAATTTTAGAAGTTTCTAAAATTCACGATTTCAAAGAAGGCGATATTATTATAGATTTTAATGAATACATTAAAAATATGCCATTAATGTTAACTGGAGCCATTAAAATTTTACGTGAAGATTTTGATGAAGGGGAACTGCTGTTGTATTTTATAGAAAAAGGAGATACTTGCGCCATGTCTATGCAGTGTTGCATAGGAAATGCCAAAAGTGAAATCCGCGCCATAGCAGAAACGGACGGACAACTAATTTTAATTCCTGTAGCAAAAATGAACGAGTGGCTTGGCAAATATGCCAGTTGGAGAAATTTTGTATTTAACAGCTATAATATGCGATTAAAAGAAATGTTAACAACAATTGATCATTTAGCATTTATGAATATGGATGAACGATTACTAAATTATCTTTTAGAAAAATCTAAAATAAATACTTCCAATCAAATTCACAATACTCATCAAGAAATTGCTTACGATTTAAATACATCAAGAGTTGTAATTTCCCGAATTTTAAAAGCTTTAGAAAACAAAGGAAAAATTAAATTGAACAGGGCGTATATTGAGTTGTTGTAGGTAAGAATAATATTAAATTAGGAATTTGTTAATAAACGAGAAACAAAATGAAAAATAAATACGTTGATTTTATATCAGATGAGCACTTTTTAGATTGTGTTGCTAATCTTCATAAAGCCTATTTAAAGGCTAAAAACAATATTACAAAAAAGAATTTTTATTCAAATAAAGTGGATACAATAAAGTTAACATTTGATGCAAAATTTAATGTTATTGATGAAGAAAGTCTAATTCAAGCTGAAATATTAAGGCAAATTGATAAGTCTATAAATAATTCAATCGGAACGTTTCACGAACAAATTTTAGGAGGTATATATGGTTTTGAAATTGGTAAGCTAAGTGGTTTTGATATAAAAGCAACCAATAATTCTTTGTTTGCTGATATAAAAAATAAACATAACACTATGAATAGTAGTTCTGCTGAAGCATTATTTCAAAAACTTTCAAGGTACGCAGATGATTATAAAAATTCTAAATGTTATTGGGTTCAAATTTTAGCTAAAAACAGTTTTTGTGAACTTTGGAAAGGAGATATTAATGGAAAAGAATATAGTCATAGCAGAGTTTATAAAATTTCTGGGGATCAATTTTACTCATTAGTATCAGGAAAAGAAAATGCTCTTTATAAATTATATAAAAACCTCCCTGTAGTAATCAAAGATTATCTGGAATCAATAAACAAAACCGAAATTGGAATTGAAAATTCGGCATTAGATGAAATTAAGGAGCAAACTAAAATTACCAAAAGATCAATTTTAGACCAAATAACCTTTGAAAATTACAGTTATTATTTAGGTTTTGATAAATTATAATAACTATTCAAAAATTTTATAATTGAATAACCAACTTCTTTTCCTAAGTTGACTGGAACTGCGTTACCAATTTGTTTGTATTGTTGTGCAATAGAGCCTTCAAACTTCCAATCATCAGGAAAAGTTTGAATTCTTGCGTATTCACGAACAGTGAAAGGTCTTGTTTCTTCAGGGTGACACCTTTCGGTTTGTTTTTGAGCGGGACTGCAAGTTAGTGTCAAACAAGGTTCGTCCCAACCAATTCTTCTTGCTATACCAGTTTTCCCTCCACCAAGATAAAAACTACCGCCCATAAATTCCTTTTGAATGTCTAAAGGCAAATCTCGCCAATACCCTTTTTGTGGAACTAATTTTAAAACATCAATTTTACTTTTTGGATATTTTGAACCTTCCGATTTTGGAACATCACAATCAAATAAATCTCCTTTTTTTAAGGCGTCTTTTAAATTATAAATTTTTTTATAAGGTTTTGGATATTCAAATTTAATATCAATATCTTTTCTAATCCCAACTAAAATTAACCTTTCCCTTTTTTGTGGTACGTTGAAATTGATTGCTTTTAGTACTTGAACAGGAACAACATTATATCCAATTTCATCTAATATGGAAATCATGCCTTGCAACGTTTTTCCGTTCTCATGACTTAATAATCCTTTAACATTTTCGCCAATACAAATTGGTGGATTTACTTCTTTTACAACTCTAGCAAACTCATAAAACAAAGTTCCTCTAGCATCAGCTAAGCCAAGTTTCTTACCTGCATAACTAAAAGCTTGACAAGGAAAACCACCCGTTACTACATCAACTTTATTGTGATATTCGATAAAATTAAAAGCATTTATATCACCTTCTAAAATATTCCAATTAGGACGGTTTTTTCTTAATGTTTGACAAGCCCATTTATCAATTTCATTTAAGGCTACACATTTTAAACCAGATTTTTCCATACCAATAGCTAAACCACCAGCTCCAGCAAATAATTCTAAAACAGTGTAATCATTATGTGGTTCAACATAATTTGAAACAGTTTCCTGAATATCTTGATATAAGAAATCAGCAAATAAAGTATCAATTTCAGATTTTCTATAAACTCTATAATTGCTCATTGGTTCTCTTACGGCAAGAAGTTTTCCTTCTTTATCCCATCGTCGCAATGTTTCTTTACTTTTACCAATATATTCAGAAGTCTCCGAAAGAGTCATATATTCATTCATAACCAAATGGATTAACGTTACACAAGGGTTACAAATATAATAAAATATTTTGATAATTAAAACAAATCAAGTTTGAATAATTAAATTGAAATTAAAAATATCCCACCTTTGTAACACTTGTTACTGTACACTATTTTTAATGCGTTTACATTTGCCTCATAATTAATTTAGGATTATGAAAAAATTTAAACACACTATTTTAAGTTCAGCAGTATTATTTTCTGTTTTTGGATTGGCGCAAGACACGCTTTCCATTTCTAAAAACGATATTTCTAAGAAAATAGCTTCAACTAATTTACAAGTTAAAATTGCTGAAAAAAACTATCAATCAGCAAAAGCAGATTACAATCAGGCAAAAGCAGTTTTTTTGCCAAATGTTTCTGTTTCACATACTGGAATTTCAACTACAAATCCTTTAATGGCTTTTGGTTCTAAATTAAACCAGGAAATTTTAACCGCTTCTGATTTTAATCCAGCTTTATTAAACGATCCTGCAAAAACACAAAATTTTGCAACGAAATTTGAAATTCAACAACCATTAATTAATGTTGATGGTTTTTATGGAAGACAAGCCGCTAAAGCCAAAATGGAGGCGTTTCAATTACAAACCGAACGCACTAAGGAATATTTAGAATTAGAAGTTTCTAAAGCATATATGCAATTACAATTAGCATATAAAGCCGTTAAAGTTTTAGAAAAAGCAAATACAACAGGAAAAGCCAATTTGAAATTAGTAGAAAATTATTTCAAACAAGGTATGTTGCAAAAAACAGATTTGTTAAACGTACAAGTTCGTGTAAATGAAATTGCCAATCAGTTGCAATATGCAAAAAGTAACGTGCAAAATGCTTCAGATTATTTAGGGTTTTTATTAAACGAAGACACGCAAGGAAAAGTGTATAAACCATCTGAAGCGTTAGAAAATACAATTTCCATCGAAGCTATGAATACTACTTTATCGGAAAATAGAAAAGACATTCAAGCGATGCACAAATCTTCGGAAGCGTATGCAAAAATGTTACAATCATCAAAAATGACATTTTTACCAAGACTAAACGCTTTTGGAAGTTATGAAATGTACGATGCAACTGTTTTAGGAACTTCAGCAAAAGGCTATTTGGTTGGTGCTCAGTTATCTTGGAATGTTTTTGATGGTTATAAATCTATTGGAAAATATGAGAAAGCAAAAGCCGAATCTCAAAAAGCTGATGTAGAAAAAGAACAATATACAAAACAAAGTCAATTAGAATTAAACAAAACCAATCGCCAATTAATAGATGCAGAAAACAAAGTGAATTTGTCGAAATTAGCTTTCGAACAATCGCAAGAAGTATACAGAATTCGCCAAAACAGATTTGCACAAGGTTTAGAAAAAACTACCGATTTATTGCAATCTGAAACACAAATGATTCAAAAAGAATTAGAGCAATTACAAGCGGTTTTTGAATATAATTTCACCAAACAATATTTACAGTTTTTAACGAAGTAAATTTCAATAGCAATTTCAATTATCAATCTCAATTTTTAAAATATGAAAAAAATAATTATTTTAAGCCTTTCCACTTTAGTATTATTTTCTTGTGGAAAAGAAGCAAAAGAAGTAACCAATAACGAACCAGCTATTAAAGTTGTAGTAAACGGTTCTGCTGCTAATAACTCAGAATTTATTACCGCAAGCGGAAAAACTGAGGCAGAGAGTAGTGCTAATTTAAGTACAAGAATGATGGGTTATGTAACCAAAGTTCATGTAAAAACAGGTCAAAAAGTAGCTGCCGGACAATTATTGGTAAGTATAAATAGTTCTGACTTACAAGCCAAAAAAGCACAAGTAGACGCAGCAATTTTACAAGCTACAGCTGGATACAATAGTGCAAAAAAAGATTACGATCGTTTTGTCAATTTATTTGCACAACAAAGTGCTTCTCAAAAAGAGTTAGACGATATGACGTCTCGTTACGAAATGGCAAAAGCAGGTTTAGCTGGTGCGAAACAAATGCGAAATGAGGTTATGGCGCAGTTTTCGTACTCTAATATTACCGCTCCATTTTCTGGTGAAGTTACCAATACTTTTATAAAAGAAGGTGATATGGCAAATCCAGGAATGCCATTAGTAAGCATAGAAGGCGCATCAAGAATGCAAGTAACTGCTATGGTTTCTGAAAGTGATATTACCAAAATTACAAACGGAATGCCTGTAAAAATAATGGTAAAATCTTTAAATAAAGAAGTGTCAGGAAAGGTTTCTGAAGTCAGCGGTTCAGCAAAAAACACGGGTGGACAATATTTAGTGAAAGTGACTTTAAATTCAAATGATAAATCAATATTATCAGGGATGTTTGTAAACGTACAATTTCCAATTTCTAATACAACAAAGTCAGAAATTACGGTAAAATCAGAAAAAGTAATGGTTCCAGAAAGTGCTTTAGTAAAACAAGGACAACTAACAGGGATTTATACGATTGCCAATGGTAAAACTGCTATTTTAAGATGGGTAAGAACAGGTAAAACTTATGACAACCAAGTAGAGGTTTTGTCAGGTTTATCGGCAAGCGAGCAATATATTGTTTCATCAGAAGGCAAATTGTATAACGGAGCTAAAGTGTCAATAAATTAGATTTTAATATTAAAAATCTAAAGATCCAACAATCTAAAAAATCTAAAAAATGCAAGAAGGTATATCAGGTAAAATTGCTCATTTTTTCATCAATTCTAAATTAACCATTTTATTAATGGTGGGGTTGATGATAATAGGAGTATACAGTTCATTCTTAATTCCTCGAGAAGAAGAACCACAAATTAATGTTCCAATGGCAGACGTCATGATTGGCTATCCAGGAGCTAGTCCGGCAGAAGTGGAAAGTCGTGTCATTAAACCATTAGAAAAAGTACTATCAAACATAAAAGGAGTAGAGCATTTACATAGTATGGCTATGAACGGTCAGGCTATGATAATTGTTCAGTTTTATGTAGGTGAAGATTCAGAACGCTCATATGTAAAATTATACGATGAGTTAATGAAAAACGAAAATATATTTCCAAAAGGCGTATTTAAACCTATGGTAAAAACACGTTCTATTGACGATGTACCTATGTTAGGATTAACGCTTTGGAGCGAAAAATTAAATGATTTTGAAATTCGTCAAATTGCGGAAGAAGTTACCTCGGAAATTGAAAAAGTAAAAGATGTTGCCATTACTAAAGAAATTGGTGGAAGAACTCGCGAATTAAAAGTTGTTTTAGACAAAGATAAAATGGCTGAAAATGGTGTAGATCCTTTAGCAATTATGCAAATGATTCAAGCTAATAACGGTAGTTCCCAATCAGGAAGTTTTGTAGCCAATGATAAAGAATATCTACTTACAACGGGTGAGTTTTTAACCACCTCAGAAGATGTAGAAAATTTAGTGGTAGGTGTAAATGCAAATATGCCTGTGTATTTAAAACAGGTAGCCGAAGTTCAAGACGGACCGTCAACACCTAGAAGTTATGTGTCTTTCGGATACGGAAAAGCGAATGAAAAGTATACGAAAAACAAATCAGAATATCCAGCGGTTACTATTTCAATTGGAAAAGTAAAAGGCGCGGATGCGATGAAAATTTCAGATAAAATCATTGAGAAAGTTGAAACTTTAAAGAAGACCTTAATTACAAATGATGTTCACGTAGAAGTTTCTAGAAATTACGGTGAAACGGCATCACATAAAGTTGGTGAATTATTAATGCACTTAGGTGTGGCAATTATTGCCGTAACACTTTTGGTAATGCTAGCTATGGGTTGGCGTGGTGGTTTAGTAGTTTTCTTTTCTGTACCATTAACATTTGCTTTAACGTTGTTTGCCTACTATATGTTGGGTTATACATTAAACAGAATTACGCTTTTTGCCTTAGTTTTTGTGGTAGGAATTGTAGTAGATGATAGTATTATCATAGCCGAAAATATGCACCGCCATTTTAAAATGAAGCGATTGCCGTTCAAACAAGCTGCGATTTATGCGATTAACGAAGTTGGAAATCCAACCATCTTAGCCACATTTACAGTAATCGCTGCCATTTTACCAATGGCTTTCGTATCTGGAATGATGGGGCCATACATGAGTCCGATGCCAATTGGTGCGTCTATTGCAATGTTATTGTCGTTGTTTGTTGCTTTAACAGTTACACCTTATTTAGGGTATCATTTATTACACGAAAAAGAAGAACAAGAGCATAAAGCAGAACAAGGATTAGAAACGTCTTGGATTTATAAACTATACAATAAAATTGAACGTCCATTTTTAGAAAATTCTACGAAACGTAGAGTAATGTTGGGAATTACAGTGGTTTTATTAGCAGGTTCGGTATTGATGTTTTTCACGAAATCGGTCTTAGTAAAAATGTTGCCTTTCGATAATAAAAACGAATTCCAAGTAGTAATTGATATGCCAGAAGGCACTACGTTAGAAAGAACAGCCGCAGTAACGCAAGAAATCGCCCAATATTTAACTACAATTCCAGAAGTAGTTAATTATCAAAACTATATTGGAACTTCTGCGCCGATTACGTTTAACGGACTGGTTCGTCATTACGATTTACGCGGTGGAAGCAATATGGCCGACATCCAAGTCAACTTATTACACAAAGAAGATAGAGATTTACAAAGTCACGATATCGCGAAAGTAGTTCGTCCAAAAGTGCAAAAAATTGCAAAAAAATATGGTGCGAATGTCAAAATTATCGAAGTGCCACCAGGACCTCCAGTTTTATCAACATTAGTGGCCGAAATTTACGGACCTGATTATAAACAACAAATTGAAGTAGCCAATCAGGTAAAAGGTATTTTAGAAAAAACGACTGATATTGTAGATATTGATTGGTATGTAGAAGACAATCAAACCGAATATAAATTAGAAATTGACAAAGAAAAAGCGATGTTAAATGGCGTTGCTCCTCAACAAGTTGTTGGAAATTTAACCTATTTGTTAAAAGAATATCCAATTTCAAATTTATACGATGAAAATTCAAATAATAGCGTTGGCATAGTTCTTTCTTTAGATGACAAAGACAAAACCTCACTTCAAGATATTCAGAATTTAAAAATAAAAGGAAGTCGTGGAAATGTTGTTCCAGTTTCCGATTTGGTTAAAGTTAAAGAAGCTGAATTACAAAAAACCATCTACAGAAAAGATCAAAAACGAGTAGTTTATGTAACGGCTGATATGGCTGGAGAATTAGAAAGTCCAGTATATGCCATTTTAGGAATGAACGAAGAATTGCAAAAAATGAAACTTCCAGCGGGTTACAAAGTTAACGAATTGTATATGGAACAACCTTCAGATGAAAGTGATTTCACCGTAAAATGGGATGGAGAATGGCAAATTACCTTAGAAGTTTTCCGTGATTTAGGAATTGCATTTGGAGTAGTAATTGTAATTATTTATATGCTAATTGTAGGATGGTTCCAAAACTTTAAAACACCAATAGTTATGATGATGGCGATTCCACTTTCGTTAGTTGGAATTGTATTCGGACACTGGTTGTTAGGTGCTTATTTTACAGCCACTTCATTTATTGGAATGATTGCTTTAGCAGGAGTAATGGTGCGAAA